>JBASAH010000411.1:0-3193 GCA_049650505.1 Xanthobacteraceae bacterium | reverse complement strand
CGGCTGCATGCCCTGCAAAAAGCGAAGCGGGTTGAGCGGGCCAATGGGGATCAGTTCGAAGCTCATCATATGTGCTTTACCCAAAGGCAGCTTTTCGAGCATTTCGTGAGCGACGGCCGGATCGGTGGCGTTGATGATGAACGCCCGGCTTTCCCCAGCACCATCCATTCGCGAAGGAGCTAAAACATGACTGCGTTACAAGGCTGGATCGTGATCGGTCTGCTGGTGTTAATCATGCTTGGAATAGTCGGCATAGGTGCAGAGATAGAATACCTGCCGTACGTATGGCGTACCTACAGTCCATAACCATGCTTTCATGCCCGCTCGCCGCTTCCCGCCGCCCTGGTCAGTCGAAGAATTGGACGCCTGCTTAGTCGTGCGGGATCACGCCGGACAAGCGCTCGCTTACGCTTATTTCGAGGACGAACCCGGTCGGCGTTCGGCGGCGAAATTGCTCACGCGGGATGAAGCGCGGCGAATTGCTGTAAATATTGCGAGGTTGCCTGTCGCGATAGTTATGGCCGTGCATGTTCTTGCATTTGTGACCCCATGGAACGAGCGGCAGGCGATGCGCCGACTCGAAGTGGTAAGTACGTCCAATGCGGTTTCGCAATTTAGTTGGTGGATTGCCGATGACGCCCATTCAACTTTCCTTTCGTCTTTGGCGGCCTGAAGTGAGCCAAGCCAGTTACGCTTCCGGAATTCGCTGGAGCGAAACCAGATGGTCGGCCTCACGGCCGGGCTTTGTGATTCAGACTTGGGCGTTGCCGGAAACTTGTTGGCGCAGCTGTTCAAACACCGTCGCGAAGTCTGAGACTCGCCTACCGAGCGGCGACGGGCGCGTCAACGACAAGCAGAGAATTCAAAGGGCGGCGGGGAAAATCAGGTGGAAAGGAAAAACCGCTGATTTCCTCGTTATGAGCCTAATCGCAAAGTCAAATCGTTTTTGAATCGTTCCGATTTCCGTAATATTTGCAGCAATTTAACTGGTGCTGCCGGTCAGGATTGAACTGACGACCTCTCCCTTACCAAGGGAGTGCTCTACCACTGAGCTACGGCAGCGGGCGCCGGATCGGGGCCGTGAAATAGATGCGCTCGCGCCGCGATCCTTGCCATAGGGCGGCATGCTCGCGCAAGCGAGCGGCGACTTCCCGTTTCCCTTTGGCCAGGTGGCCGTTGCGGCGCGGCTGTCCGCGTGCTTTGAGCTTTCGCGATGGTCAAAGGCGGTCAAGGAGGCGGCAAGGAATCGGGCAAGGCCGGCCAGCGCGCCGCGCGCAAGGCGCGTCTCGCCGCGGCGCTGCGCGAAAACCTTAAGCGGCGCAAAGAGCAAGCCCGTCAGCAAGCCCGCCAGCGAGCCCGCCCGATCGCGCCGAACGAGTCCACATTAAACCAGCTCGCAAGCGAGCCGAAAGAGCCGCGTGATGCCTGATCCCGAGCTGAAAACTTACCTTCCGGAACCATCGCATGGCCGGCCGGGTTCCCGACTTCCGCCGCAATCGGGGCGGCGAGTAGGCCGGCTGGCGCGTGAGGGCTTTGGGCTAATTAGCCATTTCGTTTAGGAAGACGTTATTAAGATCGGAAAATCGTTCGGTCAGGAGCCGGACGGCGGAGATGAGTATGGATCGCATTCGTATCGTCGGCGGCCGCAGCCTCAACGGCACGATTCCGATTTCCGGCGCGAAAAACGCCACGCTGCCGCTGATGATTGCGAGTCTGCTCACCGAGCAAACTCTAATCCTCGACAATGTGCCGCGGCTGGCCGATGTGGCGTTGCTCGAACGCATTCTCGGCAATCACGGCGTCGACATCATGGTGAGTGGCAAACGCTCCGGTGAGACCGCCGATCACGGCCAGACCTTGCACATTTCCGCGTCGCGTATTGTCGACACCACGGCGCCTTACGAGCTCGTCTCCAAGATGCGGGCAAGCTTCTGGGTGCTGGCGCCGCTGGTCGCCCGCATGGGCGAGGCGCGCGTCTCGATGCCAGGCGGTTGCGCGATCGGCACGCGGCCGGTCGATCTTCTCATCATGGCGATCGCGCGGCTCGGCGCTGAAATCGAAATCGAATCTGGCTATGTGGTGGCGCGCGCGCCGCACGGGCTGCGCGGCGCGGAAATCGTCTTTCCGAAAGTCACCGTCGGCGGCACCCACACGGCAATGATGGCGGCGAGCTTGGCGCGCGGCACGACCGTGATCGAGAACGCGGCGCGCGAGCCCGAAGTGGTCGACGTCGCCGACTGCCTCAACAAGATGGGCGCACGGATTTCCGGCGCGGGCACCAAGCAGATCGTGATCGAGGGCGTCGCCAAATTGGACGGCGCGCGGCACGCGGTGCTGCCCGACCGGATCGAGACCGGCACCTACGCCATGGCTACGGCAATGGCCAGCGGCGATGTCTTGTTGCAGAACGCGCGGCCGGAACTCCTGCAAGCGGCGCTCGACGTGCTGGTTCGCACCGGCGCGACGGTCACGCCGACCAATCAAGGCATTCGCATCGCCCGCAACGGCGTCGGCCTGGCGCCGGTCGATGTGACGACCGCGCCGTTTCCCGAATTCCCGACCGATCTGCAGGCGCAACTGATGGCGCTGATGACGCGCGCGCGCGGCACCTCGCACATCACCGAGACGATTTTTGAAAACCGTTTTATGCATGTCGGCGAGCTGACGCGGCTTGGCGCGCGCATCCATCTCGACGGCGAACGCGCCACCATCGAAGGCGTCCCGCAGCTCAAGGGCGCGCCGGTCATGGCAACCGACCTGCGCGCTTCGGTTTCGCTGGTGATCGCGGCGCTTGCCGCCGAAGGCGAAACCATCGTCAATCGCGTCTACCACCTCGACCGCGGTTTCGAGCGGCTGGAGGAAAAACTCGGACGCTGCGGCGCGGCGATCGAGCGGCTGTCGGGCTAACGCGCATATGCTAAAATTCCCGCTGACGCGGGACTAAGTCGTGCATCCTTCCTCCGATTTCGCGCCCATGCGCGTGCCACTCTCCAACAGCGCATTGCGATATTCCGCCGCCGTGTTTGCGGCGCTCTGCATCTTGTGCGGTGCTCACGCCCAGGCTGAGGACTATCCGAGCCGTCCGGTGCGCCTGATCGTTGCCTTTACCGCCGGAGGCACCGCCGATCGCACCGCGCGGCTGATCGCGGTCAAGATGGCGAGCACGCTGGGCGGGGCCATCGCGGTCGAGAAC
>JBASAH010000410.1:0-5228 GCA_049650505.1 Xanthobacteraceae bacterium | reverse complement strand
GGGCGCGACCGGTCTGCCGGCGGCGATCATCGCCCGCGAAGCCGGCGCCTCGGTGATCGTAGTCGAGGCGCAGCCGCATATCGGCGGCCACGCCATTACCAGCGGCGGCAATCTGCCGCTCGGCGGCGGCACCAGTTACCAGAAAAAATACGGCATCGAAGATTCGCCCGATCTATTCTTCCGCGATTTGACCGATTGGTCTGTGGTCGAGAACAATGGCTTCCCGCCTTATCGCTATAACGATCGCGAGATCATCCGCGCCTTCGTCGACAACAGCGTGGCAGCGTTTGAATTCCTGCTCGCTAACGGGGTCAGGGTCATCGACCGGCCGCCGAACAACATCGGGCACGAGATCGGCGTCTCAGTAGCGCGCACCATGCAGATCGACGTCGCCGATTGGCCGATGGTCCATACCGGAAGACCGGCCGATCCAAACGACCCCGAAATCAGGGCCGGAGCGGGTCTGATCCGGCCGCTGGAAGACGCAGCGCGCAAGGCCGGCGTCGAGATTCTGCTCGAACACCGCATGACCGCGATACATCGCGAAGCGCCGAGGTGCGGTCGTGTGCTCGGCATTGCGGTGGATCATAGAGGCACCGTTCGCAACATCCGCGCCCGCAAGGCGATCATCGTCGCGACTGGCGGCTCAACCGGCAACGTCAACTTCCGCCGCATGTTCGACCCGCGGCTCACCGAAGAATATTGCGGGCTCGCCGGCATGCCGTGGTCCGATCAGGACGCCAGCGGCGAGTTTGCCGCCATGGACATTGGCGCCGCGCTCTGGGGCCTGTTCAATTATACTGGTGAATTTGGCTCAGGAATCACCAAACCGGGCGCGATCGGTTGCCAATACGGCTATGTCAACGTGCGCTGGCGTCCGGGCAGTGCGGTATTCACCAAGGCGCGCGCCATAGGGCTTTCCGTGGAGGACTGGCAGAATGTAATCCTGGTCAACATGCTGGGTCGGCGCTTCTACGACGAAACCGCGGGCCACTTTGGCTACAACACCTACCTGAGCGTCAATCCGTATGAGCCGCACAGCTACCTCAACGCCAAAAACGCAAAATATAATCCCAGCAATTTCATCAACGCGGCTTTAGCCGGAATCGGCGACGGCCATAACGGCGGCGGACCGATCTGGGCGATCTTCGATGCCGATGCCGTTGCGCGTGAACAATGGCGGCCGACGGCGCCAGATGTCGATCGCGAGGCGGGTTTTTTCTTCGCCGCAGACACGCTGGCAGAACTGGCAGCGAAAATCGCGATGAAATATCAGCGCGTGCCGATGCCGCCGCAGAATCTCGCCGAGACCGTCGCCCGCTACAATTCGTTCGTCGATGCCGGAAAAGATGCAGATTTTGGCAAGCCGACGCCGCGCTACAAGATCGCGCGGCCGCCGTTTTATGCGGCCTGGGCGACGCCGGTCGTGCACGATACCCGCGCGGGCCTGCGCATCAACGCCCGCTGCCAAGTCGTCGACATGGATGGCGCGGTGATCCCCGGCCTCTATTGCGGCGGCGAATCGGCGGGCGGGTTTTCCATGCATGGCCTGCCGCGCGCCATTTGTCAGGGCTTTATCGCGGGACGGAATGCGGCGGCGGAAAACAGATGACGGAGGTCACACGGTCGTCTGGGCCACGCCGCGCTCGGCGTGGAGCGCTTCCTTGGCGCCTTCTTTGAATGGCACCTCCGGCGGCAGAACCACCGAGCACGAACGGACCTTGTGGTGCGCCGGATCGATGCCGGGCGGCGTGACGCCTTTCTCGACCAGGGCCTTAGCCGCGCGCATCAGGCGATGCCGCGCCATGATGATGCCGTTGTCGGTCGAGACCAGATTTTCTTTGGTGCGATCGCAGACCGGCCCCATGCTTTCCTGCAACGATGCATCCTGCATCGCGAAGCCCGCGACGCCGCTGAAGGTCTTGCCGGCCTTTTGCGCAGCGCGATCGATCAGATAATCGTTGTCCTTGTTGGCGAGCGGCCGATAGGTGCCCGGGATATATTTGCAATGCACGCCGGCGCCGTCTTTCATGGCATCGACTTCGGTCTTGGTTAGCGCCCGCACCGGATGGAAATCGTATGACCAGGCCCAGCAGCTCTCGTCGTCGATCGGCACCCAGAAATGGCCGTGGATCGGATGATCGCCGCGCGGTGGAATCATCGTGAAGCACGGCATCACCCATGGCGTGATGCGCCAATAATATTTTCCGTTCTCGGCATTGCGCCGCGCGCCGATGAAAAGCCCGCCGGGCTGCTCGACCACTTCGAAATACGGCTGCATGTCGGAAAGGTTGTACTGATTGCCTTTGGCGCCTTTAAACAGAGGATCGGAACCCAAGTCGTCGCGATGCAAGAATGAGACGTGACTGGAATCGATGCCGCCTTCCAGAGCTTGCAGCCAATTGCATTCCTGCAAGCGTTTCGAAACGAAAGTCTGCTCCGACGGAACCAGCGTGAATTCCCATTCCGGCAGCGGCGGTTTTTTGTCGGGCGGACCCATATAGGTCCACAGCACGTCGCCGCGCTTCACCAGGGGATAGGACGTGAGTTTGATCTTGTTGCAGAAGCCGCTCTCCACCGGCTCGGATGGAACCTCGACGCACTGGCCGGTCACCTCGTATTTCCAGCCATGATAGGGGCAGCGCAGTCCGCCTTCCTCGTTACGGCCGAACCACAGCGACACGCCGCGATGCGCGCAGAACTCGTCGATCAATCCATAGCGGCCCTCGGAGTCGCGGAATGCAATCAGCCGCTCCGACAGCAGCTTCACCCGCACCGGCGGGCAATCATTGCCCGGTAGTTCCTCGGCCAGCAGCGCCGGCAGCCAATAGCAGCGAAACAGCTTGCCCATCGGGCTGCCGGGGGCGGTCTCGGTCAGAAGGTCGTTTTGTTCTTTTCGCAGCATGCGATGATTGGGTGTTGGTTTCTGCGCGACTTTGTCTATTTCTATTAAAGAGTAGGGACTTGGCTGTGCGCCGGCAAGCTGCGGCGCTGCCGTGCGACGACAGATGGGTCAGCAAAATTGGGCCGGCAAAATCGTGCAAAGCGACGTGGTTGCCCTGCCAGCGCAATTACGCTAAGTCCGCCGCAAAAGCATGATCCCGAAAAGTGGGTACCGGTTTCCGGATCAGATCATGCTCAGACGACACGCTGCCGTTTGGAGAGATGGGAATGGCCGAACACGCCGAGGTCGAATATGCGACCGCAACGGGCAATGATTATCCCGCTCACGAACATACCTATCGCAACTTCGTGACCTTGGTGAAGGTCACGTTGGCGATCGTCGTTGCCATCCTCATCCTGATGGCATTTTTCCTGACGTGATCTGATTGCATTACCGGTTGCATGTACCGGCAGCGGCGCCAAGCCAAGCCGTGCGGTCGGAGGGTCCATGAAGGTTGCGGTGATTGCCGAGACCGATGCGGGCGAGTCGCGCGTCGCCGCAACCCCCGAAACCGTCAAAAAGATGATCGGGCTCGGCGCCACTGTCGCGGTTGAGCCAGGCGCGGGCACCAAATCCGGTATCCTTGATGCGGATTATGCGGCCGTGGGCGCTGCGCTGAGCAGCGACGCCATAAACGGTGCGGATATCGTCCTCCAGGTGCGGCGGCCGGAAGCAGCCGAACTGTCGCGTCTGAAAAAGGGCGCGATCGTCATCGGCATGATGGATCCCTACGGTCAGGACAGCGCGCTGCGCGCCATGGCGGAAGCCGGGATCGTCGCCTTCGCGCTGGAGCTCCTGCCGCGCATCACCCGCGCGCAGGTCATGGATGTGCTGTCGAGCCAAGCCAATCTGGCCGGCTATCGCGCGGTCATCGATGCAGCGGCGGAGTTCGGCCGCGCGCTGCCGATGATGATGACCGCGGCCGGCACGGTTCCCGCGACTAGGGTCTTCATCATGGGCGCCGGCGTAGCTGGCCTGCAGGCAATTGCCACGGCACGTCGGCTCGGCGCCATTGTGACCGCGACCGATGTGCGCCCCGCCGCCAAGGAGCAGGTCGAAAGCCTTGGCGCGAAATTCGTCGCGGTAGAGGACGAGGAATTCAAAGCCGCCGAGACGGCCGGCGGTTACGCCAAGGAAATGTCAAAAGAGTATCAGGCAAAGCAGGCCGCCTTGGTCGCAGAACACATAAAAAAACAGGACATCGTCATCACGACCGCGCTCATTCCAGGACGACCGGCGCCGCGCCTTGTCAGCAAAGAGATGGTGGCCTCGATGCGGCCGGGCTCGGTGCTGATCGATCTGGCCGTCGAACGCGGTGGCAATGTCGAAGGTGTGCGCTCTGACGCGGTGAGCGAGATCGACGGCGTCAAGATCGTCGGCTACCGCAACGTGCCGGGGCGACTAGCCGCGACCGCTTCAAGCCTCTATGCCAAGAACGTCTATGCTTTCCTTGAAATTTTGATCGACAAGAAAACCAAGACCCTTGCGGTCAATTGGGACGACGAAATCGTGAAAGCTACGACGCTGACGCGCGATGGCGCGATCGTACATCCAAGTTTCAGGCCGAAAAGCGCGGCATGAAACGCGCAATGCGCAGCATGAAACAAACGAGCGGCACTTCGCCATGATCACACTATCGATTCTCGGCCAGCTTGATCTGATTGGCGCGGCGACCGGCAATGTACCGGCGGCGGCAAGTGAGCTCGCCGATCCGTTCGTGTTTCGCTTGTCGATTTTCGTGCTCGCCGTGTTCGTTGGTTATTATGTTGTCTGGTCAGTCACGCCGGCGTTGCATACGCCGCTGATGTCGGTGACCAATGCGATCTCCTCGGTCATCGTCGTTGGTGCACTGCTCGCGGTCGGCGTCGCGCTCGTTGCCGACGATGCCGGCCCAATTTGGGCACGCGTGCTCGGTTTCGTCGCGCTGACTTTCGCTTCCGTCAATATTTTCGGCGGCTTTCTGGTGACGCAGCGCATGCTTGGCATGTTCCAGAGAAAGCAGAAGTGACAGTATGAGCGCCGATCTCGCCGCGCTTTGCTATCTGGTTGCCGGCGCGCTTTTCATTCTGGCGTTGCGCGGCCTGTCCAATCCGGAAACAAGCCGCCGCGGCAATCTGTTCGGCATGATCGGGATGACGATTGCGATCGCGACGACGCTCGCGTCGCATCCGCCAGCGAGCTATGCGGCATGGGGTCTGGTCGCACTCGGCATGGCGTTGGGCGGCGGTACCGGCGCTGTGATCGCGCGGCGCGTGCCGATGACCTCGATGCCGGAACTGGTCGC
>JBASAH010000409.1:0-6162 GCA_049650505.1 Xanthobacteraceae bacterium | reverse complement strand
CCTCGCGGCCATCTTCGGCGCGGCGCTGGAACGCTTGGCGGCCCGCATCGGCCCAATCGAAGTCGTGGTGCCGACAGTGGCGCATGTAGCGCCGCAGCTGCGCGAAGCCGTCGCCGGTTGGGCGGTGCGGCCCCGGGTCGTGGTGGAGGCAGCAGAGAAATGGGCCGCCTTTCGTAACGCGCGCGCTGCGCTCGCCGCATCGGGTACAGTCACGCTGGAACTGGCGCTGTCGGGCGTGCCAATGGTCGCCGCCTATCGGCTTGACTTCATCGAGGCGGTGATCGCGCGGGCGATACGGCTGCAAGCGCGGCTGCCGAGCGTCATTCTTGCCAACTTGGTGATCGGCGAGAATGTGGTCCCGGAACTTTTGCAGGAGAACTGCACCCCTGAGAAGCTTGCCGACGCCTTGCTCCCGGTCGTGCGCGACACCGAGCAACGCCGGCATCAGGTCGAAGCGTTCCGCCGCCTGGATGAAATCATGAAAATCGGTGGACCGCCGCCCAGCGCCAAAGCCGCTGCCATCGTACTCAAAGCTGCCCGCACGGGCCGCGGCCGCGTTTCCGCCTTGATCGAGGCCCCATCGCCGGGTTAACCCCCGGCATCGCCGCTCTATCCTTGCAGCGGGCATCCTGCTAATCGCCCCTACACCCATCCCGAAAAGCCGTCCGTCAAAGCGTGCAACGTGAATAAGCCGAAAACAAAAATGCGAAAATTCCGCGCCGCGATCGCCGGCGTTCACGGCTATGTGCCGCCGGACGTGCTGAGCAATGCCGAATTGGCCGAGATGGTCGACACCAGCGATGAGTGGATCGTCGAACGCACGGGCATCAAAGAGCGGCGCATCCTCAAAGGCAAAGGCCTCGGCACCTCGCATATGGGCGCGCAAGCGGTCGAGGCACTGTTGGCCAAGACCGCGACCTCACCAGAGGAAATCGATCTCCTGATCTGTGCGACGACAACCCCCGATTTCGTCTTTCCCTCGACCGCAAATCTGATCTGCGAAATGTGCGGCATCCGCTCGGTCGGCAGCTTCGACGTGCAAGCCGCTTGTTCCGGCTTCATCTACGCGCTTACGGTTGCCGCGCAATTTATCGAAAACGGAAAGTCCAAAAAGATCGTTGTGGTCGGTGCGGACAAGATGTCGTCGATCATCGACTATACCGACCGCGCGACTTGCGTGCTGTTCGGCGATGGGGCCGGCGCGGTCCTGCTCGAGCCGAACAAAAAGTTCGGAATAACTGACACACTGATCTGTTCTGACGGGTCGGGCATGCCGCATCTGCATCAGAAAGCGGGCGGCAGCCGGATGCCGCCGACCGCCGAGACCGTGGCAAAGCGCTTGCACTACGTGCATCAGGAGGGCGCGGCCGTCTATAAGTTCGCGGTCGCTCGTATGGCGGAGGTCGCCACCGAATTGATGAAGCGCAACCGGCTCTATGGCGACGACATCGATTGGCTGGTGCCGCATCAGGCCAATCGGCGCATCATCGAAGCAACGGCTGAGCGCATGAAGCTTCCGGCCGACCGCGTGATGGTCACCATCCAAAAATTCGGTAACACGACGGCGGCGACGATTCCGCTCTGCCTGTGGGACTATGAAGGCCGCCTCAAAGCCGGCGACCGGCTTATTCTGGCGGCGTTCGGCGGCGGCTTCACCTGGGGCGGCGCCTACCTGACCTGGGCCTACGACGGCAGCAAACGCGTGGCGAGTAGCGAGTAGGATGTGGTTCTTCGCAACTCGCTGTTCGCTATTCACCATCCTACCCAGCTGACGGTTCACGCATGAGCAGGGCGGCCGCCGCACCGGAGACGAATGTCAGCGCCGCTATTGCTCCGATCGCCCAGAACAGTCCGAAAATATCCGCGATGATGCCGCCCGAAAGCGCGCCAATCGCGTAGCCGAGGTCGCGCCAAAATCGATAAACGCTCAGGGATCGCGCGCGCCAGGTCGGATGCGACGCATCGGAGACCGCGGCAATCAGGGTCGGATAGACCATTGCGGTGCCAATGCCGAGGAGCAAACTTCCGATGAGCCAATACTCGAAATGATGCGTGAGCGCGGTGAACAACAGGCCCGCGGCCTGCACCCACATGCCGGCGACAATTAGACCCTTTCGTCCCCATCGGTCACTCAATGGACCGGTCGCCACCTGCAAAATGCCCCAGGCCGCTGGATAGACGGCTTTGAGAATCCCAATCCGCTCAACGCCGAGCCCGTATGCGGCAAAGAACAACGGAAAGATGCCCCAGCTCATACCGTCATTGAGATTATTGACGAGGCCGGCTTGCGATGCGGCAAACAGATTGCGATCGCGAAACGATGTGCGGGTGAAGATGTCCCAGAAGCCTATGCTCGTAGTGGCCAGTTGGCTGCTCTTGATCTCGAGAGCGACATGATCGCGCGTGTCACGGACTAAAAGTATTGAGAGCGCCGTGCCGAGGATGGCGTAAGCAACGCCCAAATAAATAGGCGCCGGCCGCAGTCCGTAACGCTCGGCAATGTAACCAGTAAGAAATGCCGTGATGCCGACCGCCAGATAGCCGGCGAACTCGTTGAGGCCGACGGCCAGTCCGCGCGACTTTGCCCCGACAAGATCGATCTTCATGATCACGGTCATCGACCAGGCGAAGCTCTGATTGATGCCAAGGAGCGCATTGGCCGCGACCACCCATTCCCAATGTGGTCCCCACATAATCATGAAAGGCACAGGCAGACCGACGAGCCAGCCAATCACAAGAACTCGCTTACGACCCCAAACGTCAGCCAGCTGACCTGAAATTAGATTTGCGCAGGCTTTGATGACGCCGAAGCTGACAATGAAGGAGCCGATCAGCGTGGTCGAAGCAAGATGGAATTCCTCGGCGCCAATCAACGGTACCACGGTGCGTTCGATGCCGACCATGCCGCCGACAAAGGCGTTGATCAGAACGAGCAGCGAGAATTGCTGCCAATTTGCGCGTAACCCGAGACTGATACCGGTTTGGCTCAAGGGACCGGTCTCGCCCGCTGTCATTCCGGCGCTGCCGGCATCATCCCGGAATTGATCGCGCGGATGCGCGCGGCCTGCGGCGGCGCAGGCGGCACTTCCGACAACATCGCAAGCACGAAGGCGTCTTCGTCTTCAATAGCGAACGCCTTGTTATGGCGCTTCTCGAATCCAATCGTCGATATCGACTTGCCGCTCAGACTACGCCCGCAGACCGAGCCCGAATACGCACCGGGCAAAATTTCCAAATAATCCGGCAGCGTCTTGAGTCTTTGCGCGCTTCGATAAAGGTCACGCGCCCCATCCTCCGCGTTGGTCGCAAGTTCGGTCCGGCCGAGATCGCCAACCATTAGCGTGTGGCCAGTCAATGCGAACCACGGCTCATCTGAACGGGTTCGATCGGTAACGAGGAGCGAAATGTGCTCCGGCGTATGCCCCGGAGTGTGCATGACTCGGATCGCCACGTTGCCTAACCCCAAGACGTCGTCCTCCCGAACCCCGCTGAAAAGAAAGGCGACATCTGAATCGCCGAACAGCACATACTGAGCGCCAGCCGCTTTGCTCAGGGCGCGGCCGCACGAGACGTTGTAATCGACACTCACCTACACGCCGATCACGAGGATGCCGCCACCGGGTCGACGTGAAGGTACTGACGCAGGATCATGATAAGCTCCACATCTCTGGTTGTTACCGTCTGGTCGCGCGTTACCCGACAGGTTGACAAACCGAAGCGCATTATTCAAGTATTTAATTGAATGATTTAATGAGATTCGATGACACGCCATGAATCGCCAAAACCCCAAGCAAAAGCTGTTTGCGCAGTTTGCCGCCGTCGCTAAGACGCTTGGCCATGCTCACCGGCTCGAGCTACTGGAGCAGGTTGCCCAAGGCGAGCGCAGCGTCGATATCCTGGCGCAGCGGACCGGCCTATCGATTGCCAATGCTTCGCAGCATCTGCAGCACCTGCGGCGCGCTGGGCTGGTCACAGCAAGGCGTGAAGGCAAGTTCGCCTATTACCAACTCGCCGACGATGCGGTTCTTGATCTGGTAGCGGCGCTGCACAGGATCGCCGAACGCAACGTGGCCGAAGTCGGCCGCGTGCTTCATAGCTATTTCCATGACCGCGATAGCCTGGAGCCGGTTTCGCGCGAAGAACTATTGCGACGCTCGCGCGCGGGCGAGGTTACCATTCTTGACGTGCGACCTGAGGACGAATTTGCGCTGGGCCATTTGCCCGGGGCCGTCAATATCCCGTTGCGCGCTCTGCAAACGCGGCTTTCCGAACTCAACCGCGTGCGGGAAATTGTCGCCTACTGTCGCGGGCCGTACTGCGTGCTTTCCTTCGAAGCCGTTGCGGCGTTGCGCGCGCGCGGCTTCAAGGTACGCCGCCTTGTTGATGGCTTGCCGGAGTGGCGCGCCGCGGGCTTACCCATCGTCACGGGAGCCAACTGACTGCCGACCCCGTCTACCTCCGCCTCGACATCGGCAGATATTCGCGCAGCGGTGCGCCGGTATAGAGCTGCCGCGGCCGGCCCAGCTTCTGGTGCGGATCCTCGATCATCTCCTTCCACTGCGCGATCCAGCCGACGGTCCGCGCCAGCGCGAACAGCACGGTAAACATCGCCGTGGGGAAGCCCATCGCGCGCAATGTAATGCCTGAATAGAAATCGACGTTGGGATAAAGCTTTTTCTCGATGAAATAGTCATCGTGCAGCGCGATCTTCTCGAGCTCCATCGCGACATCGAGCAGCGGATCCTTGATGCCAAGCTCGTTGAGCACCTCGTAGCAGGTCTTCTGCATGATCTTGGCGCGCGGATCGTAGTTCTTGTAGACGCGATGGCCGAATCCCATCAGGCGGAATGAATCTTTCGGATCCTTCGCGCGCTTGATGTATTCCGGAATGCGATTGACGGTGCCGATCTCGCCGAGCATTTTTAGTGCCGCCTCGTTGGCGCCGCCATGCGCCGGACCCCACAGGCAGGCGATACCGGCCGCGATACAGGCGAACGGATTAGCGCCGGTCGAGCCGGCAAGCCGAACCGTAGAGGTCGAGGCATTCTGTTCGTGGTCGGCGTGCAGGGTGAAGATCCGGTCCATGGCGCGGGAGAGGATCGGATTGACCTTGTATTCCTCGCACGGCACCGCGAAACACATGCGCAGGAAATTCGATGCGTAGTCGAGCTTGTTATTGGGATAGATGAACGGCTGGCCGACCGAGTATTTGTAAGCCATGGCCGCGAGCGTCGGCATCTTCGCGATCATGCGGATCGACGCGATCATCCGCTGGGTCGGATCGGTGATGTCGGTCGAGTCATGATAGAAGGCCGAGAGCGCGCCGACGCAGCCGACCATCACCGCCATCGGATGAGCATCGCGCCGGAATCCCTGAAAGAACCGGCTCATCTGCTCGTGAATCATCGTGTGATGGGTCACGCGATCGACGAAGTCCGCTTTCTGTGCGGCCGTCGGCAGCTCGCCATAGAGCAACAAATAACAGGTTTCGAGAAAGTCGCCGTGTTCGGCGAGATCGGCAATCGGATAACCGCGATAGAGCAGGACGCCTTTATCGCCGTCAATATAAGTGATCTTGGATTCGCAGCTCCCGGTCGATGTGTAGCCGGGATCGTAAGTAAAAATGCCGGCCTCGGCGTAAAGCTTGCTGACGTCCAACACCTCCGGCCCGATCGTGCCGTCATAAACAGGAAACGAATAGCTCTTATCGCCGAGCGTAATCGTGCCGGTCTTTATGTTGGCGCCGGTCTTCGCGTCCATGGTTTTACCCTCGATGTACGAATTGCACGACTGACTGAAGCCGCTCGCGAGCGCATAGCCGAGAGCGGTCGGGCGGCCAAATTCGACCCGCCGATTGGGCGTAGCTCAAGCGACTTTGCACTGCAAGATAATAGCCCAAAACGCGGGCGAAAGGGGACTAAGCGGCGACAACCTGCGGCAGAATGCGGCTGTCCGGCTAGTGGGTTAGCCCATCTTCCGGATGACTAGTTAGCCCATTTAATGCGCCGTCTGATCGGCAAGCCGGTTAAGGCTCTCGGTTTTACCGAGCAACGTAAGCACCTCAAAAATCCCGGGCGATGTCGTGCGCCCGGTCAGCGCCGCCCGCAATGGCTGTGCCACCGCGCCGAGCTTGACGCCGTGGCGTTCGGCAAAGCCGCGCAC
>JBASAH010000408.1:0-1840 GCA_049650505.1 Xanthobacteraceae bacterium | reverse complement strand
CCGATGAACACCGCTGGCACGATATTGAGCGCGATTGAAAGCACTGCAACGACGACGACAACTGCCAGATCGAGCGCGGTGTTAAAGCGGTAAGCCGCCGGTCCACGCCACAATCCGTTCACCAGCCGCAAGCTCCAAACGTCGAAATGCTGCACGGCGACGACCATGATCACGGCCGAGAGGGCGACGCGGGGGATTTCGCCGAGCCAGCGGAAGAGGAGAGAGCCGGCAATCAGCAGCACCGCGGCGTTGACCAGCACTGACAACGGCGTGCGCGCGCCGAACGCCCGGTTCGCGACGCTGGGACCGATGTTGATGCCGCTTGTAATGCCGCCAATACAGGCGGCAACGAGGTTGCCGGTTCCGAGGCGAACGAGGAGCCAATTGCCGTCGCGGCGCGGTTCGCCCGGCGCCGTCACCAGCTTGGCGCACAGCAGCGCATCGATCGCGGCGATGATGGCAAGCGCCAGCGCGCCACCGAGAATTGTCGGCACGAGCGCAGCGAGATCGCCGCCGCGAGCGAGGCCAGAAAATAAGGAAGGGCCGTCAAACCTATAGCCGTGCGCGGCCCGCTGGCGATGATTGGGCCGAGGTAAGAGCCAAGACCAGCGAGCCTGCAGAGATAATAGAGCATACACCCAAGGCTGATGCCGACGATGATCGGCGGAATCTTGGGTAGCAACTTTTTCGTGTTCCACATCGTGGCAAAAGTCACGGCTGCGATGGCGAGGCTAAGCGGCTTTATGGAAGCAAGATGCTGGGGCACCTGGGTGAACGCGACGCTGCGGTCAAAGCCGCAAACATTACCCAATTGGACCAGAAACAGCAGCGCCGCCGCGGCATTCTGGAACCCGGCCATCACTGGCTGCGGCATGAATTTGATTAATGTTCCAAGCTTGATGAGGCCGAACAGCGCCTGCAACGCACCCGCGAGCAGGACGATCGCGAATGCGATCGCCAGGATCAACGGAACGCCGGCGCCGGCAACCATCGGCTCGTCGGAATGAACAAGCCCGTAGATCAAGAGCCCGAGAAAAAAGGTGGTGGTGATTCGCGGGGCATAGACGGTTGTCGTCTTATCGCCAAGCAGCACGCAAACGATGGCAACGACGAACGCGGTCGCTATCCCTGCCAGCGCTCCGTCGGCAAAATAGTCCTCGCCCAGCGAGGCGAACGCGAACATGCCATAGCCCATCGCCAGGGGAATGGCGACGGCGGCCGACACCAAGCCGCCAAAAATGTCGTTGCGCACGTCTGGCAGCGGTTTCATCGCGATGCGATCTGGAGGCTCCCCCGCACGGGTCCTACAAGCCGGCAGTTGGGATAGCAATGGCGACGCTAGCGATGCTGTGTTGCTACCACCGGAGGCACTACCGACGTGGAGGCGATGAGCGGGCCACGGTTGCGGACATTGGCCGATGTCAGCTTCGGGTCAACGTCGGCAAATCCGCAATGTCTGCGTTACGTCCGTTCAGCTCCTAATAACGGACTCAAGTCGGCCATCGCGGCAAGTCGGTTCAGGGCCAGGAAGCGACATATGGCAGTCCAGCAAATTGCAGCCTATTCGAATCACCTCGTCGGCACGCGCACGTACTCGGTCACATGAAAGCCTCTCCGGCTTCGCGTGCTTTAATGCAGGGGCAGCCGCAATTTCCCACGATGGCAGTACCGAAACTCAACGTTACGACGCTTAATCCGACGCCAACGCTGGCAGTGCGCTCCAGTGCATCATCCGAAACATCAAAGGTGAGAAGTTCTTCGTCGGTCTCGGCCACGCGAATATCGTCTCTGTCGGTGAGCACCATGAGTACATTCCTCTCAGCTTGCGGCCCCGGCCTTA
>JBASAH010000407.1:0-10823 GCA_049650505.1 Xanthobacteraceae bacterium | reverse complement strand
GTGCTGGGCCGTGGCCGAGCCGGGCAGAGCTAGCGCCATGATGGCCGCCAGCACTGTAGCAAGGACTGTAGCCAGGGTTCCAGAAAACGTCGTTGTCAAGATCGCACCGGCACCACGTGCGCCCAATCGTGCGGACAAATCGTAATCCTTTGCGGAAGAATCATTAGGCTGGGCCAAGGTACCAAATCGGCGCGCCAGGCGAAATTGAGCAACCTTGCTTTCCCGGCCGGCACGGCCGATATAGGACCTGGGAGGTTGGCGGTGGACGAGCCACTCGCCAACCGGGTCAGGTCCGGAAGGAAGCAGCCCTAACGAGCGCGGTTCGGGTCGCTCGTCAGCCTCCCACCTAATTCCTTTCGAATCCACGCTACTGCGCCCACACTTGGGGTAGCGAAACATCGGCGGCGAAACGCAATCGCAGTAGCCCGGATTGAGCTTAAGCGAAATCCGGCAAGCCGAGAGGCTCATGCGTCGCTCCCCGGGTTTCGTTTCGCCCAATCTGGACTACATTTCTAACCTCAAGATCGCGTATCAAGCAGATCATGAGCGAGACGACGACATCCGCCTACCGCGTCCTGGCGCGCAAATACCGGCCGGCGACATTTGACGACCTGATCGGTCAGGACGCCATGGTGCGCACTGTCTCGAACGCGTTCGAGGCCGGGCGGATTCCGCAGGCGTGGATTCTCACCGGCGTTCGCGGCGTCGGTAAAACGACGACGGCGCGCATCCTCGCCCGCGCGCTCAATTACCAATTGCCGGACGGTTCAATCACCGCACCGACGGTTAAAATGCCGGTGCTGGGCGTCCATTGCGAGGCCATCATGGAAAGCCGGCATCTCGACGTTATCGAGATGGATGCCGCCTCGCACAACAGCGTCGATGATGTACGTCAGATCAACGACGCGATTCGTTATGCGCCGGTCTCGGCGCGCTACAAGGTCTATATTCTCGACGAAGTTCACATGCTGTCCGGCGCCGCCTTCAATGCGCTATTGAAGACCCTGGAAGAGCCGCCGCCGCACGCCAAATTTATTTTCGCCACTACCGAAATCCGAAAAGTTCCGATCACGGTCCTATCGCGTTGTCAGCGTTTCGATCTGCGCCGCGTCGATGCCGCGCGTCTAGTCGAACATCTGCAAACCATCGCTGCTAAGGAGGCCGTCAAAGCAGAGCCGGAGGCGTTGGCGCTGATCGCCCGTGCGGCGGAAGGTTCGGTGCGCGATGCGCTCTCGCTGTTCGATCAGGCGATCGCACATGCCGGAGCGCAATCCGGCGCCGCCACGGCTGGACCGGTGCGGGCTGAAGATGTACGGCAAATGCTTGGGCTCGCCGACCGCACGCGCATTATCGAATTGTTCGATGCGCTGATGCGCGCCGACGTCGCCGCGGCGATCAAGGAATTGCGCGACCAATACGATTCCGGCGCCGATCCGGCCATGGTGCTCGGCGACCTGGCCGAATTCACCCACTTTGTCACGCGGGTGAAGATCGTACCGGCATTGGCCGATGACGTCGCGCTGACCGAGGCCGAACGCGTACGCGGCCGCGCCTTTGCCGCCAAACTCTCCATGCGGGTTTTGGCGCGTACCTGGCAGATGCTGCTCAAGGGCATCGCCGAAGTCGAAGCGGCCGGCCGGCCGGTTGATGCCGCGGAGATGGTTTTGGTACGCATCGCCTATGCCGCGGATTTGCCGACGCCAGATGAAGTAATTCGTTCGCTCGACCAGACACGGCGCGCTGACGGGGCCGGCGGCCTAGCCGGCGCAGCGCAGTTGGCAAAGCAGATGTTTGCGGACCAGCCGCGAACGGATCAAGCGCGCCCAGATGGCACCGCGCGAGGATCTCGCGCGGCTTCGCTCGCTTCGGCGACGCCAATGAGCGTATCCGCCCCGGCGCCGGTCAGAGCGCCGACTGCCGATGCTGCCGAGGTGCGGGTGGTAAAAAGTTTTGACGATCTGATCGCACTCGCGGCCGAGAAGCGCGACCTTTCGATCAAAAGCGCGCTTGAACGCGAGGTGCGGCTCGTCCGCTTCGAGGACGGCAAGATCGAGCTCGCGCTTGAAGGCGGCGCACGGAAAACCTTGATCGGGGAGCTTTCGAAGAAGCTCACCGAGTGGACCGGCCGCCGTTGGATGGTCGAGGTATCGGCTGAAGCCGGCTCGCCTTCGATCCGCGCTCAAGCGGAAATGCGCAAGACCGAACTCAAGGACGGCGTGCGCAGCGATCCTCTGGTGCAGGCGGTGCTAGAGCGCTTTCCAGGCGCCGAAATAGTCGAGGTCCGTCCGCCGGCGGCGGCTGAACTCGCGAACGAAACGCCAGCCACCCCGCAACTCGACAGTGAGGCTGCGGACGATGATACATTGTGAGTCGTCCGTCGGCGCTGCCGCGAGTTCAGCTTGACGCGATGAACCGAAGAAGCGGGAATTACGATGGCTGATTTTCTTGGCTTGATGAAACAAGCCACCGAATTGAAATCTAAAATGGAGGCGATGCAGGCCGAGCTAGAGCGGCTCGAAATCGAAGGTGCCGCCGGCGGCGGCCTTGTCGCCATAACGGTTTCCGGAAAAGGCGATGTGCGCCGCGTCCATATCGATGACTCGCTTCTCAAACCCGATCAGAAGGAAATTCTTGAGGATCTCATTGTTGCGGCGCATGCGGATGCGCGGCGTAAGCTCGAGACCACGCTCCAGGAAAAGATGCAGGCCCTTACCGGCGGTCTGCCGCTACCGCCAGGGCTAAAGCTGTTTTGATGCCCGCCATTTCCGCCGGTCCCGAAATCGAGCGCTTGATTCAGTTGCTCGCCCGCCTGCCGGGACTCGGGCCGCGTTCGGCGCGGCGCGCCGCGTTATTCCTGATCAAGAAACGGGAATTGCTCATGGCGCCGCTCGCCGCGGCATTGCAGACCGCGATCGAGAAAATCGCGATATGCCGAATCTGCGGCAATATCGATACGCAGAATCCCTGTACGCTCTGCACCGATCCAAGGCGCGACGATTCCGCGATGGTGGTGGTCGCCGATGTTGCCGATCTGTGGGCGCTCGAGCGCGCGCATGCCATCAACGCTCGCTATCACGTGCTGGGCGGGATCTTATCGCCGCTCGATGGCATCGGACCGGACGACCTTTCGATTGCTGCGCTCATCAAGCGGGCGAGCGACCCAGCCGTCAAGGAAGTCATTCTCGCGCTTAGTGCGACTGTCGAGGGCCAGAGCACCGCTCATTACATTACCGACCTCCTGCACGACGCTGATGTCAGGGTGACGCGGCTTGCCCATGGCGTGCCGGTCGGCGGCGAACTTGATTATCTCGACGAGGGCACGTTGGCGGCAGCAATCCGAAGCCGGACCCCATTCTAGTCAACCGGCTGGCACGCGAATGGTATCTGTGCGTGCCTTCAATTTAGTCACAAGCCGCCTGCGATCGCACCAGCGGATAGACCGAAATGCCAGTGAGGACAGCGCCGGCTGTTCAGGCGGACGATGCGCGCTGGCTCACATTTGCCTGGGTTTCGCTTCCGGTGCCCGCTTTGCCCCGCTTGTCGGGAATTTGAAGCAATTTGACTTGACCTGCCTTGTTTCAGACTTGGCCCGCCCTTTGCATGACAATGGCTGGCGATCTCGGTCTTACCCGGCGTGGTGAATTGAGATTGCTGAGCCCCGGAACTCCCGGCACCGGGGCTCTATTCTTTTGCGGTCTCGCCTGCCCTGCCCGATCACGCCGTACGCAGTCCCCGGTCGCAGCCGCGCCAAATGCCGTTTGCCGTTCGCGGATATCGCGCGACCGGCTTGGCGCAGCCCGCTTGCAGTTCCCAAATTGGCTTCGCACATCCGGCGCAGGGAGGACCGATATGGCGAATGCGCCAAGCAAGCCGTACAAAGGCTACGGGATGGAGGGTCTTGTCGCCGCCTGGTACGTGCGCCAAACCGCGCGGGACGGCGAGGAGATTCGCCACACAGCGCGCTGTATTGCCGCATATCTAAATTCCGGCTCGCGCGTCCTCGAAGTCGCGCCGGGGCCGGGTTATTTGGCCATCGAATTGGCACGGCTGAGCGGCGCCTTTGTGACAGGTCTCGACATCAGCCGGTCGTTCGTCGGCATTGCCCGCGAGAACGCCAGCAAAGCGGGTGTACGCGTGGATTTCGAGCATGGCGACGCCGCCGATCTACCCTTTCCCGATGCTCAGTTCGATTTCATCGTCTGCCGCGCGGCATTCAAGAATTTCGCCAGACCGCTCGTCGCGCTCAACGAGATGCGCCGCGTGCTCGAGCCCGGCGGCAATGCGCTCATCATCGATTTGCGCAAGGATTTCTCGCCGCGCGCGGTGAAGGATTATGCTAGGCGCCACGGCTTGTTTGCCGGCCCATTGATCAGACTGACATTCAATACTGTGCTAAAGAAGCGCGCCTACACCAAGGATAGCATCACCGAATTAGAGGCGCAGTCGCAGTTCGGGCAAGGCGAAGTTCGCGTTGATCCGATCGGCTTCGAGTTATGGCTGCATAAATGAGTAATGACGGTCCGCCACCGACATGAACGACGACATTCCTTTCGACAAGAGTTTCAGCCTCGAGCCCGATCAGGTCCAAGAAGTGGCGCCCGGCGTGCGCGCGATCATGGCCGATAATCCAGGCCCGTTCACGTTCAAAGGTACGATCAGCTACATCGTCGGGCGCGGCCAAGTGGCGATTATCGATCCCGGCCCCGACGATGTCGTGCATGTCGCGGCGCTGCTTGATGCAGTGCGTGACGAAACCGTCACGCATATCTTTGTTACTCACACGCACCGCGATCACTCGCCGGCCGCGGCTAAAATCAAGGATGCGACCGGCGCCAATGTATTGGCGCAGGGGCCGCATCGGCTGGCGCGTCCGCTGCATACCGGCGAAATCCGCAGGCTCGATGCCTCCGCCGACCTCGATTTTCGTCCCGACATCACGCTCGCTGACGGTGAGATCGTGAACGGCAAAAGCTGGACGTTGCAAGCGGTGGCAACGCCCGGGCACACCGCCAATCACATGGCGTATGCTTTCAAGGAAGCCGATCTGCTGTTCGCGGGCGACCACGTCATGGCGTGGTCGACCACAATCGTGGCGCCGCCCGACGGCGCGATGAGCGACTATATGGCTTCCTTGCACAAATTGGCGGGACGCAGTGAACCGCTCTACTTGTCGGGGCACGGCGCACCGGTTCGCGATGCGCCGCGCTACGTGCAATATCTGATCCGCCATCGCCAAGCACGCGAGGCATCGATCTTGCACCGGCTCGGCAAAGGCGTGGCCGACATCCCGACCATAGTCAGAGCGGTCTATATAGGGCTCGACCCGCGGCTGGCCGGCGCCGCCGCACTCTCGGTGCTGGCGCATCTGGAAGAGCTTGTCGCGCGCGGCGCCGTCGTCACCGAAGGACCAGCTTCAATTGGCGGAATCTATCGCTTGGCCTGATTGGCCTTGCCTGCGGGCTTCGGCGGCGGCGCTGATTTTTTCTGGGGCGGCGGGGTAGAGAGCACGTCGTCGATGTCCTCGATCAAGCTGCGCACCCGCTTGGCATTGGTGCCGAGGTCGTGGCGGCCGTAACGCGACGCCGAACGCACGTCGATCCGGGCGCCATCGATTGTCGGCCGGATTCGCACCACGACGTCATCGCGGAATCCGAGGATCGGCGTGCGCGCCACCGCCTCGATGATGCCATCGCGGACCGCGCTTGGTTGGGGGGCGCGAGCGTCGATTACCCGCGGCAATGGGCCCTGCGGCGGGCGCGCATCGACCACACGCCATTTGCGTTTTGCGATCACCTTCATGGCGGCGGCAAAGGCATCCTGCGGAGTGACGGTGGTGTCGTCCGGCTCAATGTCGGAATACGCGGCGTGCTGCTGTTCGGCTGTGTAAAGGCCGGCGTAAGTCACTGGATTGGCGTCGCGGGGCCGCAATCGCGCGATGGCGTCGAATTGCGGTGGATCAATGGGATCGGTGGTAATGTCGTAGATCGCCGGGAGTCGCGACGCCTTGATGCCGAGATAGGCGGGATAGGCAATAAGCGCAGCGCCGATGAGCAGCGCCGTCACCGCTTGACGCCCGCCGCCAACACCTTGCCGCCAGATAACAATACCCGCGGCAAAGGCGAGCAAGATCGCGAGGCAAGCCAACATCAAAGCGCCGGCGAGCGTCGAAAGCGCCGGCACAATCTCGAGCGCGCCGGAGCGTACAATAATGACGGCGATGAAAGTCGCCGCGAGCGAAAATAGCGCGATGCGGCGTGACCAGATGGCCAGCCGCGAAATCGATGTCTCGGTGAACAGTTGTCGTCGCATCGAGGGTCCTAGACCGTTTTCATCTATGCGTGCCCGCGTCCTGCCAAAACGGCCAATCGGACCGTCACAGCCATTATATTTGCCGGCGGAAGGCTCGTCTTCGCTTAAAGCGCAAGCCGGTGACGGCGTGCATCAGTCATCGAGAAGAGTATCGATCTCGGCCTGAATGCTTTCGCCGGGCGTACAGCGGTGGCCGGCGCCTGCGGCCAAGAGGGCGCGTGCCTGTTCGGCGGTCTCGGCTTCCACGCACCATTCTTCAAGCCGCGTAACCAGCATCCTGGCGTGGAATTGCCGGGGTTTCGTTTCGGGGGCGGTGTGCGGCGCGGTTCTGGGCGCGCGCAATAATGCGCTTCTTGTCGGCATGGTTGTTGCGTCCGAATCAGCGGATCGCACGATTTTAGACGCTCAGCGGAAGCGAACAAAGAAGAAACACCCGAAACCGAGGTTCCCTTGTGGAACGTGAGTTCCCCAAATATCGTTGAGTCAGCGTTCCTCGAGTGTGGAGTGTGACCGTGGCCCAGCGCGCGTATTGGAAGGGTTACCTCAAACTGTCGCTCGTTTCCTGCCCTATCGCATTGTTTCCGGCGACCTCCGAGCGGGAAAAGATCAGCTTTCACCAGATCAATAAAGAGACCGGCAATCGCATCCGGTACAGGAAAGTTGACGCCGAAACAGGCGACGAGGTGGATAATACTGACATTGTAAAGGGCTATGAGGTGGCAAAGGGCGAATATATCGAGCTCGAACCAGATGAGCTCGAGGCCGTCGCCATCGAAAGCAAGCGCATCATCGATATCGAGGAGTTCGTGCCGCGCCAGGAAATAGACGAGCTCTATATGCGGGATCCTTATTATATCGTGCCCGACGGCGAGGTCGGTCAGCAGGCTTTTGCAGTCATTCGCGAGGCCATTCGCAAAGAGGGCATGGTGGCGCTGGGCAAGGTCGTATTCACTTCCCGCGAGCACATCATCGCGCTCGAAGCGCGCGGAAAAGGAATGCTAGGCGTGACACTGCGCTATCCTTATGAAGTGCGCAACGAAGAGGAATATTTCGACACGATCGAGAACGAGAAGATTCCTAAGGACATGATCGATCTCGCGGTCCATATCGTGGAGACCAAGACCGGACACTTCAAGCCGCAACAATTCAAAGACCAGTACGAGGACGCGCTGAAGGACTTGCTACGGCGTAAGCAAAAAGGCGAGAAGATCGAACGGCCGAAGGAGCGAGCACCGTCAAACGTTATTAATCTTATGGACGCGCTGCGGCAGAGCGTTAAAGCCGATGGTGGCGGCGGCGCGCGCCGCACTTCATCTCGATCCGGCTCATCGCGATCCAGCTCATCGCGACCGAGCGCGCGTACGGCCAAGAAGCCGGCGCGCGCGCATGCCCGGCATAAGAAGGCTGGGTGATGCCTGGCAAGCGGATGCAATTCGACGACCAGACCTGGCGACAGATCGATCTTCTCGGCCGCGATCAGATGAAGGACTTTCAGGAGCTCGCCGACGAGGCTTTTCGGGATCTTCTGAAAAAACATGGCCGGCCGGTAGACTTGAAAGATGCGCTTCGACGTAGCGCCGGCGTGTCCGCGACAATTCATCGTTTCACAACGAAGAAAACTGGCAAGTCGCGGCGCAAATAGCCCCCCATTTCGCGATCGCCCCAATAGGCTCGGTAAGCGCATCGGCCATCGCGCGCTCCTGGATTGCGTCGCGGCCAATCTCGCCGTTGCGTTTTTCGATTTGGATCGGCTGATCGAGCCGCTAGCGTGATGTCGCGCGGCGCCATAATGGATAGCCGTACCATGCGCCCAACAGCGTGCCGATCGCGACGACGGCGAGCAAAACCGCGATAGTTGGCGACTGCACGGCCCGGCCGGCAGCGACATAAGTGTCAAGTGCAATGGCGAATGCCAGCGGCAAAGGCGCGGCGATCACAAACCAAGATCCCACCTTGAGAAACTGCGGATCGTCCTCGCCGTTAAACGCAATGCGATGCAGCGATGCCGGCGCCATAAGAAATAAGACGGCAAGACCCAAGCAACACAAGGCCGTCGCATGAGCGACCTTCGATTCCGGGGGCAGTTCTGAAAACGCCTTGGTCAAGGTCACTGTCAGCTGAAAGCCCAGAAGCGCCTGAGCGCCCGGAATAATCAACCGTGCCTCGGTAAGAAGTTGATCGACCTTGATGGGAAACGGCGTGCCTTCGACTGACTGCTTTGCCATTTTTGTTTCCTTTTTCTGGAGCGCGAAAGCCAGCACATACCAGCAACAGATAGCGGCGGCGAAGAACAAACATCCGCTGACGATCCCCGCTAAGGACCCGATCATGCGCTGCATCGCGACAAACATGTCGAATGCCAGGGCGATCGAAAGCGGCAATAACGCCCACTCGGCAAAGACGGTTGCCAAATTCAATACACGATGGCTGTTCTGGCCGCCCTCGACTATCTGGTGATCCATCGACGGCGCAATAAGAAAGCTCACGGTCAGCATCAGGAGGGTCAATCCGGAGCACTCCAGGCCGCGCGCCAGCGGCGGCAGTTGGTCGAACTGATCCTGAAAAATCCCATTGAACTAAAAACCGAACAGAACTTGCGTGCCAAGAAGCAAAAGCCGGTTTTCATTCAGCGTGGTTTTGAATTTGTCGTCGAGTTTCATCTCATAAACTGGAACGGGCGGGACGAATTCGGCTCGGCAATGATCATGGACCGACGGCACTTGAGTTTCCGTCCGGCGCCTACCGTTTCGGTTTCCATAATTTGAGTAGCGGACCTTTTGCGCCGAACACCGGATCTTTGCCGGGCCGCTTGACCTTTTCGACCGACTTGACGCTTCGTTCGTGATCCTCGGCAGTGGGTCTGCATTCGTCATAGGTGCCCAAGCGCGGATAGGCCCCTACCACCAAAAAGTCCTTGCTGGCGGCCAGGCATTGATGACCGGTGCCGGCGGGAAGGATGACGACATCGCCAGCACTCAGCTTGAGGGTGCGGCCGCGATCGCCGCCCAGCCGAACCTTGGCGCTGCCGCGGGCGATGCCGAGAGCTTCATTAATGCGCGAATGATAGTGCAGATAATCGTAGATTCCGTTCCTCCAGCTATTGCCCCAGCCGTTACTTTCAAACAATTCCTCCATCACGGCGGCCGGATCGAGCGTGCGCGGCAAGTGGACTGCGCTCCAATAGATGATAACCGGCCAACGCGGGTGATTAGGAATTTTGCCGTCGTCGCTGAAGCGAAACATGCCCCGCTTGCAACGCCGCAGCAAAGCAGAGACTTGCTTCGGCGCAGGACGCTGCCAGCCGGTGATCCACTCAGTCGATTTTTTCAATTCTTCTAGCAAAGCCATAACGCGGCGCGTTTTTACCAGACGCTCTTTTCGGCTGCCCTTTCAACGACGCCTGCAACCCATTTGTTCCGCCAGCGGCCGGGAACCCGCATTCGGTGCATCGGTTGCCGTCGCCGTCGAAAATGTTCAACTTCGATCCGGCGCGATGATCGAGGGACGCTGATCCTCCTTGCTCGATCACAAGCCAAGAAGCTTCTTGGCGTTGCCGCCGGCCAGCGCTGTCACCGTTGCCGCATCGAGACCCTCGACTGCCGCGATATGGCCGAGCGGATCGTACTCCGCCATGTCATAGGGATAATCGGTGCCAAGCAGAACGTGATCGGCGCCGAATGTGGATACCAGCGCGGCGAGCTGGTGCGCCGTGAAAACGACGGTATCGACATAAATGCGCTTGAGATAAGTGGTCGGCGGCTGCGGCAGCGCACCATGGCTATCGGAGCGCGCACCCCAGGCGTGGTCGATGCGCCCGGAATAAGCGCCCAGATATCCGCCGCCATGGACGGCGAGAACCTTGAGCCGCGGGTGACGTTCGAAAACGCCGTCAAAGATCAGATAATGCAGCGCAACCGTGGTTTCCAGCGGATTTCCAATGACATTATTGAAATAAAATCGGGTCAACCGCGAGGCTTCAGTGAAGCCGTTGGGATGGATCATCACCAGCGCGCCGAGTTCTTCCGCTTTTTTCCAGAACGGTGCAAATGCCGGGTCGGATAATTCCTTGCCGGCAATGTTGGTCAGAATCTCTACGCCGCTGAAGCCGAGTTGCTTGACGCAGCGCTCGAGCTCGCGCGCCGCTTCCGTCCCATCCGTCATCGGCACCGCGCCGAACCCCTTAAGGCGCTCGGGCTTGACCGCGCAGAATTCGGCAATCCCGTCATTGACGATCTGCATCGCCTTGACCGCGATATCGAGCGGCACCGTGTAGTAGCACTGCGGCGGCGGCGGCGCGATGATCTGCACATCGATACCCATCGCGTCCAGGTCGGCTAGCCTGTGATCATGTCCGATCCGGGCGCGAATGTCGGCCTCCTGTTTCTGACTGAGTGCCTTGGTTTCGGCGTTGGCAAAATGCGCCAGCGGGATCGTGGCCCAATCGAGATAGGGCTCGACGAATTTTGCTGCGGCTGGCACGGCGACATGGGAATGAATGTCGATCGTTACGCTAT
>JBASAH010000406.1:0-10020 GCA_049650505.1 Xanthobacteraceae bacterium | reverse complement strand
TTCGGCGCCGGCTTCGCCGCTTCGCTGGCGGGCGGCATTGTCGGCGCCATCGTCCTCGCCGTGAGCATTCCGATCCTGCGCCCGGTAATGCTCTCGATCGGTTCGCCGGAACTACTGGCTTTCACCTTGTTCGGCATGTCCATGGTGGCGACGCTATCGGGCCGCGCGCCGCTCAAGGGGCTGACCGCCGCCGGTCTCGGTCTGATGATCGCCATGGTCGGTTCGCGGGCGCAGAGCGGTACGCTGCGCTGGACCTTCGACTGGCTCTATCTGTGGGACGGCGTGCCGCTCATTCCAGCGACGCTTGGTATTTTCGCGCTGCCCGAGCTCGCCGAGCTCGCGGTGTCGCGCAAGCGCATTGCCGGCGACAACGCACCCGACATCAGTTTCTCCAGCCAGTGGGAAGGCGTGCGCGATGTAGGGCGGCACTGGTGGCTGGTGCTGCGCTGCGGCGTGCTCGGCACCGGGCTCGGCGCCATCCCCGGCATCGGCTCGGCGGTGATCGACTGGATCGCCTATGGCTACGCGCAACGCACCGAGAAGAATCCCGAGACCTTCGGCACCGGCGACGTGCGCGGTGTGATCGCGCCGGAGAGCTCCAATAATTCCAAGGAAGGCGGCCATCTGGTGCCGACCATTGCCTTTGGGGTGCCGGCGGGCGCCTCGATGGCGATTCTGCTCGGCGCCTTCCTGATGCATGGGCTCACGCCGGGGCCGGAGATGCTGACCAAGCACCTCGACCTCACTTACCTGATCGTCTGGAGCCTGACGCTGGCGCATGTCATCGGCGCGGTGATCTGCCTCGCCTGCAGCCGCTGGCTCGCGCAGATTTCGCGCGTCCGCCCGGAAATCCTGCTGCCGGTCATTGTCGCGCTGGTCTTCGTCGCCGCGTTCGAGGGCGAGCACGATTGGGGCGATCTCTATTCGCTGGTGTTCTTCGGCATTGTCGGCTGGATCATGAAGCGGTTGGGCTGGCCGCGGCCGCCGATGGTGCTCGGCATCGTGGTTGGCGCCATTTTCGAGCGCTACCTCTTTATCTCGACGCAGCTCTACGGCTGGGCTTGGCTCATACGGCCGGCCGTGCTGGCAATTCTGGCTTGTGTGGCGTGGGCGCTGTATCGGCCGTTGGCGCAGATTGCGGTGACGCTAATCGGGCAACTGCGCGAGGTCGGCGGCCGGCACCCCCGCTTCGGCGCGGCGCCGGCGTTTTCGCTCGCCATCATCGTGTTCATCGTCGCCGCGATGCTCTCGTCAGCGGATTGGCCGAACGATGCCAAGCTTGTACCGCTCACCGCCTGCAGCATGGCGCTCGTCGCCGCCGTGCTTAATCTAGTCAATGAGCTGTTCGGCCCGGAGCAAAAACCCGCTTTGCACGCCGATTCCGGAATAAAGATCAGCGCTCACGTGCCAGACCTCGGTGTCACTGACGGCGTGGTGCGGCGGCGCGCAACGATTTTCTTCATTTGGACCGCGGCATTCATCGCGCTCGTCGCCTTGATCGGATTTGTTCCCGCCATTGCCGTGTTTGTCTGCGCCAATATGCGCTTCGGCTTTGGCGAGCCTTGGCGCACCGCGCTGGGTTTTGCCGCGGCCACCACCTTGGTCTGCTATGTGGTCTTTCACTGGGCGCTCGCCGTGGCCTGGCCGCCGTCGCTGCTCGGCGAATTATTTCCGGCCTTGCGCGCGGCGACGCGCTTGTTCTAACTTTTTGTTTGAGCATGATCTTTTCCGACCTGCCTTCGCCCGCAGTAGCATAGGAAAGTGGATCAAACCATTTGTAAGGCTTCGCGCAGGCGGGAAACCGGTTACCACTTTTCGGGATCATGCTTTAATTACTGCACCATTGCCGCGGCTTTTTTCGCCACCTCCGGCGGCGTCTGGTAAATCTCCTTGACCAGCGCCTCCAGCTGCTCGCCGCTCACCGGATTGATCTCGAACTTGTTCTGCTCGGCCTCGCTGAGAAATTCCTTGTCCGCCATCGTATCCATGAACGCCTGGCGCAAGGCGGCGAGCCGGTCGGCCGGCACGCCGGGCGGCGCCACATAGGGCCGGCCCATTGTCTGCCGCGCGAAGATCATCTTGAAAATCTGCCGTTGTTCGTCGGTCTTGGCCAAATCCATGATCAAGGGCACGTCGGGCAGATCCGGATGCTTGGACAGCGCCATCTGCACCAGAACGATGATTCGTTTATCGCGCACCCAGTTCACCCGCGTCGTCTTGATGCTCGACCACGACCAGCCGCAACGGCCCTGCACCTCGCCGCGCTCGAGGGCGAGGCTGACATCGTTGCCGCCGGGATAGCCGGTGACGATCTTGAATTTGGTGCCGAGCACCGCATTGATCAGCGCCGGAAATTGATAGGTGTCGTCGGCGCCGCCGGTCGAGCCGATGGTCAGTTGGTTCGTGAACAGATCGTCGAATTTGGTCATTCCGGACGAAGGCCGCGCGACGCAGACGCTGACTTCGTTATTGGCGCTGCCGATCCAGGAGAATTTCGAGGCGTCGAACCGCGCGCCCTTTTCGTTGAGCAGAGGATCGAAAGCTGCGCCGCGACTGACGGCACCGATGACAGTGCCGTCGTTCGGCGCCGCTGAATAAAGATAATTCGCGAGCCGCAGACTGCCGGCGCCCTCCATGTTCTTCGGCACGACGGTCAGATTGCCGGGAATATGCGCGCCAAGCCGCCGCGCGATCAAACGGGCATAAAGGTCATATCCGCCGCCGACGCTGTAGCCGATATTCAGGTCAATCGTTTTGCCCCGGTAGAAGTCGGCGACGCTCTGCGCGCGCGCCGCGCTAACAAGCAGGAAGGCTACGACAAGCACGAGCACCGCGGCCAGGACCGATCCACTGGCATTCTTTGTCATGCGAACCCTTTCTCGATCCGGTTGCCTCAGATCGTAAACCTTCAGGCGCACGCGATAAATGCCGCGCGCTGCAAGGCGGCGCGACATTGCGAACGTTGTATTGCACGCGCTAAAGCGGAATGATTTTAGATTGAATCGCCATTTCGCTTTAGCTCATTGTTTGAGCATGATCTTTTCCGAAAACCGGTTTCCACTTTTCGGGATCATGCTCTAGATTGCGCGTACTGCCGAAATCCCGTAATGACGGCGCAAAAGATAGTGCGCTGGATTTGAAGTTCCTACAGTTCAGTCGAAAGCTCTCATAGGAACTTCAAATCCAAAAACCGCACTAGAATTATATATATATTTGCTAGTGTTCCCTTTGATTCCGAAGTTCGCATGAGAGCGTGCCGACAAAGCGTGCGAACTTCGGAATCGGGACACTAGAGATGCAAATATTTCGAAGGATCTTAAAGCATGACCGGAATGCTGGAACATGAAACGCCCGGGTTCGGGCATAACAAGCCGTCCGAAGAAGACGCCGACGAGATCAAGCACGGCAAATGGGAGCGCTGGGCCAAGAAGCGCACCTTCGTCCGCGCGCTCGAAGGAACCTATAGTCATCTTTATAAAAAGCTGCTGGAAGAGCCGCGCGTCTACTCCTCGAAGGATCATCCGTGGAAGGGCGGCCCGGCAATGTACGGCAAGCACGTGATCTCGCCGCAGGCGGTCAACATAGTGCAGTCGATCGAGTCGCATATCGAATGCTATGCGCCGCTCAATGCCGGCCAAAAGCACGGCCATCTCAACAGCGCGGTATTTTACGTGCTCAAGGGCCACGGCCACGATATTCACGACGGCCGCTACATGAAGTGGCAGGCTGGCGACGTGATGCTGGTCGAGAACGGCTGCGTCCATCAGCATTTCAATGATGACGAAAACGAGGACTGCATTCTGCTCGTGTTCAAGGCGAAGCCGCTGTTTCTGTTCATGCACCTTTTGTTTCAAAAAATGGTCGAATGGCCAACCGACAAGCTGCCGCCCGGCCATGAGGATTTCAAACCGCCGACCGACATATGAGCGGAGAAGAGAGAAATGCCGTTTCAAGACAAGCAAGCGGCGCTGTCCGGTTCAGCGACCAGCACCTTCCTGGCCGATGACCTCGTCGCTTCGGAAAAATTCCGTGTCGAATACGCGACGCGTGCGAACGTGATCAAGGCCGAGGAGATGCCGTGGGAGCGTTCTCCGGATGGGCTGATCAAGCATCTCGTGCACAAGAAGATGCAGACGCGCGAATGCTGCATCGAAGCCTATATGCAGTTCCTCAAAGACGGCGAGCACTCAGGCAAGCATCGCCATATGTGGGAGGAATTGTTTTTTGTGGTGGAAGGTTCCGGCTACGATCTGCACTGGGATCTCAAATGGGATTGCCTGGAAGCATTCGAGTGGCAATGGGCCGAGACGCCGAAGAAATTCGAGTGGACGCGCGGCGATTACGTCTACATTCCGCCATTCACGCTGCATCAGCACGTTGCCAATCCCGGCGAGGAATGCCGGATCATCGTGATGAGCAATCGCATCGTCAAAGACATGGGCTTCGACTGGTACGATCAGGTCGAGCGCGCACCGGGGTTTTGACGACCATCGGATTTTGATGGCTATTGGTTTTTGACGGCCGCTGCGAGGTTGGCGCGGCGCTAGCCGCGGGATGCGCCTGACGGCCTTTCCCGTTGCCAGAATGGCAATTGCCGAACCGGATTTCGGCAATATTTGCAATTTGCTAGCCTATCCAGGCTGCTGCATCGCCAATTCGCAAGCCGTCGTCTAGATTATGTCCCCCGAGGGCGGCGGCACTGCATCCGACTGGCAAGAGCTTAGGGCAAGACGGACATGTCCATGTCACTGATGACGACGCGCCGTTTCGCGCCCTTGTTCTGGTGCCAGTTCTTCGCGGCTTTCGGCGACAACTTTCTCAAGACCGCGCTGGTCTTCGTCATTCTGTTCGAAGTGTCCGGCGCTAATTCCGCGGCCTTGATCTCGCTTGCCGGCGCAACGCTGATTGCGCCGTTTTTCTTCCTGTCCGGTCTCGGCGGCGAACTTGCCGACCGTTACGACAAATCTTTCGTCGCGCAGCGGATCAAGCTGACCGAGATCGCCGCCGCGGCTGTCGCGGTCGCCGGCTTTGCGTTCCACTCGCTCGCCTTGCTGTTTCTCGCGGTGTTCATGTTCGGAACCCTGGCATCGCTGTTTGGGCCGATCAAATACGGCATCCTGCCCGACCTCCTGCAGCGCCGCGAACTGCCATCCGGCAATGCGCTGATTGAAGGCGGCACCTTTCTTGCGATCCTGTTAGGCACCATCGTCGCCGGCATCGCGGCAAACGGCAACTCAAGCCCGATTCATTTCGCCTGGCTGATGATATTGACCGCGTTCGCGAGCTGGCTGGCGAGTCTGTTGATCCCAAAGAGCGGCCAGGGCGCGCCGGACCTGGCGATCAATCGCAATGTGCTCGTCTCCACCGGCTCGCTGATCAAACAAATCCGCGCCGATCCGCGGCTGTGGTGGGGTGCGCTGGTCGCAAGCTGGTTCTGGCTGGTCGGTGCACTGGTTCTGTCGCTGTTGCCGCCGCTCGTTTCATTCACCATCGGCGGCAGCGAAGAGGTGGTGACGTTATTTTTGACCATCTTTTCGGTAGCGGTCGCGGTCGGCTCCGGCTTGGCGGCCTGGCTTGCCGCCGGCCGCATCGTGCTGTTGCCGACGCTCGTTGCCGCCGTTTTGCTTGGCCTGTTCTCACTCGATCTCGGATGGACCGCTTCGGCCATCGTCCCCGCGGCTAGCCAGTTGTCGGTCGGCGCCTTCTTCGCCTCGCGTTACAGCTTCCATATCGCCATTGATCTTGCCGGACTGGCGATCGCCGGCGGCTTGTTTATCGTGCCGGTGTTCACCGCGGTTCAGGTCTGGGCCGGCACCGATCGGCGCGCCCGAGTCATTGCTGCGGTGAACGTGCTCAATGCCGCCTTCATGGTCGCCGGCGCGATCATCCTCGCAGTGCTACAAAAAGCGGGCTTCGGCACGCCCGTGCTGTTCGCGCTGATCGGCGCCGCCAATCTCGCGATGGCCGTCGTGATCGGCATGACCATGCCGGCGAGCTGGCTGCACGACTTTCTCTCGATCGTGTTCCGCGCGTTTTATCGGCTTGAGGTGCGGGGGCTGGAGAACATCGACAAAGCCGGCCACAACGCGATCATCGCGCTCAACCACGTGAGCTTCCTCGATCCGCCGCTGGCATTCTCGATCCTGCCGAAACGGCCGGTCTTCGCCATCGACGTTGCCATGTCGAGGAATTGGTGGATCCAGCCATTCCTCAAATTCGTGCGCACCATGGCGCTCGATCCGCTCAAGCCGTTCTCGCTGCGCGCGATTATCAATGCGGTGCGCTCGGGCGACATGCTGGTGATTTTTCCGGAAGGCCGCATCACCGTCACCGGCACTCTGATGAAGGTCTATGACGGCGCCGCTCTGATCGCCGACAAATCCGAGGCGATGGTCGTCCCGGTGCGCATCGAGGGGCCGGAGCTGACCATGTTCAGCCGGCTCAAGCGCTCGCAGGTGCGGCGCCGGCTGTTCCCGAAGATCAAGGTCACCATTCTTGAGCCGGTGCAGCTCAAGCTCGATCCCGAGCTCAAGGGGCGCAAGCGGCGGCAGGCCGCCGGCTCCGCGCTTTACACGATTATGTCCGAGCTGATGTTCCGCACCACGCCGACCGATCGCACCGTGGTGCAAGCGCTGATCGAGTCGGCGAAGTTGCATGGGCCGAGCTGGGTGGCGATCGAGGATCCGGTTCGCGGGCAGATGACATATCGCCGTCTGTTGCAGGCGACGGCAATCCTCGGCCGCAAGCTGATGCCTTACGCGTTGGAAGGTCATGCGCTCGGCGTCATGCTGCCGACATCCAATGCGGCGGTGATCACATTATTCGGTCTGATGTCGGGCGGGCGGGTCCCGGCGCTGATCAATTTCACCGCCGGGGCAGCAAATATCCTCGCCGCCTGCCGCGCCGCGCAGGTCGATACCATCGTGACGTCGCGCGCCTTTGTCGAGAAGGGCCGGCTGGAAAACCTGATCGCGCAACTGGCGGCCCAGGTCCGTATCGTTTATCTGGAAGACATCGGCAAGACGATCAGCAAGGCGGACAAGCTGCGCGCGCTGCTCGGCTGGAAAAAGCCCCTCGTTGCGCGCACGCTCGACGATTGGGCCGCGATATTGTTCACCTCCGGCTCGGAGGGTTTGCCGAAAGGCGTCGTGCTCTCGCACCGCAATATGCTCGCCAATGTGGCGCAAGCGGCGGCGCGGATCGATTTCGGGCGCGAGGACAGGCTGTTCAACGTATTGCCGATATTCCATTCGTTCGGCCTCACCGCCGGAACGATATTGCCGCTCGTCTCCGGGGTGCCGGTTTATCTCTACCCATCGCCGCTGCATTACCGCACCGTGCCCGAACTCATTTACTGGACCTGCGCCACCGCGCTGTTCGGCACCGATACGTTCCTCAACGGTTATGCGCGGGTCGCCAATGCTTACGATTTTCGCTCGCTGCGCTACGTGCTCGCCGGCGCTGAGCCGGTGAAAGAAGCGACGCGCAAAATCTATCTGGAAAAATTCGGCTTGCGCATTCTCGAAGGCTACGGCGTCACCGAATGTTCGCCGGTGATGGCGCTCAATACGCCGATGTTCAACAAGTTTGGCAGTGTCGGCCGGCTGCTCCCCGGCATGGAGGCGAAGCTTGAAAAAGTCGAAGGCGTCGAGGAGGGCGGCCGGCTCTATGTCAAAGGGCCGAATGTGATGCTCGGCTATTTGCGCGCCGAGAAACCCGGCGTGCTGGAAGTGCCGCCGGAGGGCTGGCACGATACCGGCGACATCGTCACCATCGACGAGCAGGGCTTCATCGCGATCAAGGGCCGCGCCAAGCGCTTCGCCAAGATCGGCGGCGAAATGATTTCGCTCGCGGCGGTCGAAATGCTCGCGGCAGAACTATGGCCGAACAATATCACCGCGGTGTCGTCGATCCCCGATCCGCGCAAGGGCGAGCGCCTCATCATGATCACCGACAAGCACGGCGCCAGCCGCAGCGAATTCATGACCTATGCGCGATCAAAGCACGCGTCCGAACTGATGCTGCCCGCCGAAGTGGTCGTGCTCGACAAAATGCCGATGCTAGGCTCCGGCAAGGTCGATCAGCTGGCGATCGATAAATTCGTGCGCGACCAGGCGGCGGCGAAAGCCGCCGCAGCGGAGTGAGTGTCCGGCAAACGGCTGACCGGCGTGCGACGCCCGTCACCTGCGTTGTTATCTACTTCGTTACTTGCCTTGTTACTTGCCTTGTTATTCGCGGGATGTCGCCAGCACGCGATCGACCATGGCGCCGGCCTCGCCGAGATAGTTCGCCGGGTCGCATAGTTTTTCCAAGGCCGGGCGGTCCAAATGCTTGGCGATCTCGGCGTTCTCGGCGAGCAGATCGACCAATGGCCGGCCGGTGGCAACCACTTTGCGGCAAATGTCATAAACGAGATCGTGCGCATATTGGCGGCCAAGATAGGGACCAAGCCCCATCATCACCGCCTCCGAGACGATCAGGCCTTTGGTCAGATCGAGATTGGCGCGCATCTTTTTCTCATCGACCTGCAAACCTTTGAGCACGAATTCGGTCTGCGCCAACGCGCCCGCCGCAAGACAGAAAATTTCCGGCAGCACGATCCACTCGATCTCCCAGGGGCCGGTTGAGCGCTCGTGATCCTCGACCATGGCGTCGAGCAAAGCGGCGACCTGCTGGCGCACCACGGCGGTGAGCGCGGTGATGTAGACCGAGGAAATCGGGTTGCGCTTCTGCGGCATGGTCGAGGACGAGCCGCGGCCTTCGTGGAACGGCTCGTAGACCTCCTCGACCTCGGTCTGCATCAAGAGTTTCACGTCCAAAGCGATCTTGCCGCAGGTCCCGGTGACGAGCCCGAGGAAACAGCCGACTTCGGCAATACAGTCGCGAACCGTGTGCCAGGCGATCGCCGGCATTCCGAGTTTCAGCTCCTTCATCAGCTCGCTCTGAGTGGCAAGCCCGCGGCCGCCAAGCGAGGATAGCGTGCCGGCCGCGCCGCCGAATTCGCCGACCAAGACGCGCGGGCGGAGTTCATTGAGGCGCTGCTTGTGCCGCGCGAACGCGGCGAGCAAGGTCGCCATCTTGTAGCCGAAGGTAATCGGCACTGCCTGCTGCAGATTGCTGCGGCCGGCCATCGGCGTGTCGCGATATTTGCGCGCCAGTGCCGCAAGCGCGGCGGCGATGCCGTCGAGATACCGTTCGATCAAAAGGAGCGCCTCGCGGATCTGGAGCACCGTCGCGCTATCGGTAATGTCCTGAGTGGTGGCGCCCCAATGGCACCATTCGCCGAGCCCGTCGCGGCACAAGGCAACGAGCTGTTGCACGACCGGCAGCACCGGATAGCCGATGCGTTCGGTCTGAGTTTTGAGCTTGGCGAAATCGATTTCCGCGGCATTGCTATGGCGGCAGATTTCCTCGGCCGCCTCCTTGGGAATGATGCCGAGGCGCGCCTGCGCGCGCGCCAAGGCTGCCTCGAAATCAAGATATTTCTGTACCCGGTTCTCGTCGGAAAAAACGCCGCGCATTGCCTCGGTACTGAAGATGTCGCGAAACACCGCGGAGTCGATCAATGATGCAGGCATGGGCGCAGTTCTCCTGTTAAACGATCGGGTGCCGTCGGCGCGGCGAAGGCGGCAATGCAATCAGTCGTCTAACAAAATGGATTTGCGAAGCCCATCCCCTTAATGTGCCGGCAGGGATGCTGGTATGGCGATCGACATGATTTCAGAAAAGGCTGCCGCCGGATCGGGGCGGGATTTGGTGCTGCCGCCGGATTTGCAGGCGATCTGGCAAGCGGAATATCCGCATTTTTCCGCAGCCGAAATGGCAGGGCGCCGCGCCGCGATCGAAAGCCTGCTGGCAGAATTTGCGATCGACCACGTGGTCTTCTGCGGCGCCAACCGATTTGGCTCTTCGGTGCAGTGGCTAACCGGCTGGCCGGTCACCGCCGAAGCGGTCGGCGTGCTCACTCCGGCAAAGCCGGATGCTTTGTTTATTCAGCACGTCAACCACGTGCCGCTGGCG
>JBASAH010000405.1:0-3826 GCA_049650505.1 Xanthobacteraceae bacterium | reverse complement strand
GCCCTGCCACGCGCAGCCGAAGCCCTGACGCTGTTCGCGCTCGGCGAACTCAATACCCGATCAGGATCTCGCTCACCGCCGGTTTCGTAGCGCGTATCTCAGGGTCCGCCGAACTGTATTCTTTATCGGCAGGTAGAGCGGCCACGGTGTCGGCCGATACTTTGGCATCGGCATGCAGGCTCACACCCGATTTGCAGCCACCCGGCAGAGTGGCCAGCACGCCGCCGTCCCAATCGCTCACACTAGCAACGCCGTCTTTGTCGAAGCCTTTGACCTTGAAAGCCTTGTGGTTGAGCTTTTCGAGCTGAGCAAGGGTCAATCCGAGGCGCAGCCCGCCGGGCGCGGCCCAGTTCGATTTGCCGTTAATGACGATTAGATAAGTGTCGCTGCGTGAGGCGGGATTGGCCCACCACACTTCGAGCCGCCGCCGCGGATCTTTCGGATACAGCACCGATGCCGGCACCTTCGTTCCGTTGGCGTCGACATCGGTGAAGGTGATGTTTTTGGAATCGAAGATCATCGCGAGCTTGAGATGACTTGAATCCTTGGCGAACGTGCCACTGCAGGCGAGAGTATGGGTGCTGACTTCCGCAGCGGCCGTGGGACCCGTGTGTCGCACTGCCGGCGCCGATGCATGTCCTGCGCTCGCCGGCTGGGACACTGCTCCGGGTAGCGGTTGCCGCATTTGCGAAGGCGCTAGCTGATCATCGCTATCGAGATCGGGATTGACTTGATTGATATGGCGCTGCGCTGCCGCGGACAGACTATTTGCGGCCAACGCGAGCGACAGGCCGAACACAGTCGCGAATGCCGCGGTCAACCGGTTGCCGAACCACCCGCTACGCATACTCCCCTCCCGTTCCTAGGTACTACGAACCAGTTTGTGCTGAACACCGGCGCAGCCGCCGCTCCCCAGCATCCCCCAACGGTAATATAGCATGCCAAAACTGCTTCAGCATGGCCCAACAGGCCCACGGAAATCTAGGCGCAGAAATTTTGGCGAATTTGAGCTACGCGGCTGTTTTGGTGTCAAAAACTCTGGCAAAAACCGAGCAAACACGCCGGCACGGGCGCCAGGGAGGAATTAAATGCGCAAACATCGCCTGGAGGCGGGACCGGACAGTGTGCACTGGGGTTTTTTCGACGCCGCGCTGAAACCGCTGATCACGATCGAGTCCGGCGACGAAGTGACCATATCCACCGTGTCGGGCCCGCCCGAGGCCATGCCGCGGCCGGATTCCGGTCTGACCGTACCACCCGCATTATCGGCGATTCACGCGACCGTGCCGCGGCGACTGAATGGACCGCACATCATGACCGGGCCGATTGCAGTGCGCGGCGCCAAGGCCGGGCAGGTGCTGGAGGTGCGGATTAAATCGATCGAGCTTCACTACGACTGGGGCTATAACGCCATCCGGCCGCTCGCCGGCGCGCTGCCGGACGATTTTACCAGCGCGCGTCTGATCCATATCCCCCTCGATCGCGCGCGCATGACTGGCCGCTTGCCGTGGGGTCTCGAGCTGCCGCTTAAGCCATTCTTTGGCGTCATGGTCGTTGGGCCGCCGCATGCCTGGGGGCCTGTTGCCTCGCCGCCGCCGCGGCGCAACGGCGGCAACATCGACAACAAAGAATTGGTTGCCGGCGCCACGCTCTATTTGCCGATCCATGTCGACGGCGCGCTGTTCTCGGTCGGCGACGGTCACGGCGTGCAAGGCGATGGCGAAGTCTGCATCACCGCAATCGAGACCGGCCTGATCGGCACCTTCGAATTGCATGTCCGCGACGATATGAGGCTCGAATGGCCGATGGCGGAAACGCCGACGGATTTCATCACCATGGGATTTGATCCCGATCTCGACGATGCGGCCCTGATCGCGCTGCGCGAAATGATCAAGCTTATCTGCACGCGCTCAGGACTATCGCGTGAGGATGCCTACACGCTGTGCAGCTTGGCGGCCGATCTGCGGGTCACGCAGCTCGTCAATGGTGCCAAAGGTATTCACGTGGTGCTCAACAAGGCGCATCTTAAGCGCTAGAGCGCGACGCCGATCGATAGCAGATCTATGTGCCTGCCGTTTTGTCTACAAATCGCGCAATAAGTCACGGCTGATTTTTGTCGCTCCAGCGGCCTTCTCACGACTCCAACGTCTCATATCGCGATGCCGCCCTGTGTCGATCGAGCGTGCGACATGGTGCGCCGGTGCCGGCGTGGAAAACCCGGGAATAGAGCGGCGGGGGAACGGCCGTGCAAAAAAATTTTGGGTGTCCGTCAAAACCGCAGCAACTTTGAAAATCGACTTGCCTGTTCTGCTAGCTCCGATGTCTGCTTTCGGAGGTAAAGCGGCCATCGAGCCGACGCGCCTCAATGTCCGCTAATGACCCAAAGCAGACATGCGCTCACACCTGCGAATGTCTGCTTTCGTGGGAATAGCGGAAGTTTGTCGTACCCAAACGCGTGATAAATCCGCTTCGCGAGACAAGCCAGGTCCGAAATCTGAGCGAAGTTGGCGCAACCGCCTCAGAACCGGACAGGGGCGTTCGCGACAGTCATCACGTTTTGGATGTCGGTGTAACCCTCGGACTGAGCTAACCGGTCTATCGCTCTAAGTGCAGGGCTGCCGCTAGGCGCTACCACAAGGGCGGCAAGCAAGAGCACGAAGCCGAGGGTCACAAGGTGATTCACGGCAACCCCGTTTTTCCCGGAAATGGTGTCACCTCTGGCGCGGTCCAATGCCGCGCAATGGCGAACTCATATTCGCCGTCGAAATCGTAAACGTTCCGATGGCGCGGTTGCGATCGTTCGCTCCGTTGCGGCGCCGATTCGCGTGTTGGCGGCTTGGTCATCGTTCGACTCCCTTCGTAGAGATTACAGTCCGGCTGGGTTTATTCCTGTTAGCTAAGCCAGATTAGGAACGGGGTTCCGACTGAACCGCGCCAACCCACGCGCGAAAGCATTGGGCCCGATAAAATTGAAAATGATCCGAATGACGAGAAATTTATTCCCAACTAATGATGAAAAAGTTATCTGCAAGTGACGCACCAACTTTCGCCACGCCGGGAATAACGCGACCAGTTGTCGATCTTATCGGGTGTGCCGCCGTAGCGCCGGCGGTGAACAAACGAGGGAGATAGGCAATGTCCAACGTGACAACGATCGCAATGTCGACCAGATCAAAGTTCATCGCGGCCGCCGCGGTTGCCGTGGGTCTTGCTTCGCCGGCTTCCGCTCAATCGTACAACCGCACTGAAGGTAGCGGCAACTCGCTGCCGATGTACTATGATAGCCAAGGCGGCCAGCATTGCGGCCGGCTAGCGGCTTGCACCGGCATCGCACCACAGCAGATTCAGATTGCCGCTGATCGAAGCGGACTGAACGCGTTCGCCAGCATCGGACACTCGGGCTTTGCCTCGGATGAACCGTCCAACACCGGCGGCGGCAGCGTCGGCGCCACGCTTCGGCGATGAAGCGTTTAGCCAGGATCCTCCGCGATGCTAATGAATGGATGTGGAAACATGGGTACCGATCTCACTTTCGCCACCAGCGGATTTCCGCAAACAGTTCGCTTCGTTCTCGTTAATAACCGTGTCCCGCGCGCGGACCAACACTGCACACTCTGCGGTGGCCTTGTCGAGAAAGGCTATGTCCGTGATTCACGGACACGATTCGTCTACTGCGATACGCAGTGCTTCGCAGGATGGGCGGCAGCCTCCGTCGTCAAAACTCGTGGAAGGAAAGCGTCATGAAATGTTCAAATCCAGACTGCAATCCCGACATTGGTCTTGTCGCTTATCGATGCGGCTGGTTCAGTAAACGGCGCTACTGTTC
>JBASAH010000404.1:0-1687 GCA_049650505.1 Xanthobacteraceae bacterium | reverse complement strand
GGCCGAAGCTGCGGTGCGCACGCTGATCCGCTGGGCAGGCGATGATCCGGACCGCGAGGGGCTGCTTGCTACGCCCGGACGCGTGGTGCGCGCCTATGAGGAGTGGTTCGCCGGCTATAAGGACAATCCGCGCGATTATCTCAAACGGACCTTCGAGGAAACCGGCGGCTATGACGAGGTCGTCGTGTTGCGCGACATCCGCTTCGAGTCACATTGCGAACATCACCTGGCGCCGATTATCGGGCGCGTGCATATCGGCTATTTGCCGCGCAACCGCGTCGTCGGCATTTCCAAATTGGCGCGGCTGGTCGAGGTCTATGCGCGCCGTTTGCAGATCCAGGAAAAGATGACCGCCGAGATCGCCGCTTGCCTCGATGCGGTGCTAAAGCCGCATGGCGTCGCCGTCGTCACCGAGGCGACGCATCAATGCATGACCACGCGCGGCATACACAAACCCGGCGTCACCATGGTGACGAGCCGGATGCTCGGCGTGTTTCGCGATCATGCCGAAACCCGCCAGGAGTTTTTGTCCGCCATCGGCATGCGCGGCTCGATCCACGGCAACGGCTCCGGGTAATCAGAACTTCGTCGACGGCAAGATCAAAAGCATATTCAGCAAACGGACCTAATCGAGCTTAGGCCGCACGCCTGATCTCGTCGGCCAGCGCGCGATAGGATAAAGCCTCGGCCAGATGCAGGCGTCCGACTTTGGCGGAGCCGTCGAGATCGGCCAGCGTACGGCCGACGCGCAGTACGCGATGATAACCTCGCGCCGAAAGCCGCATCGCATCGGCAGCTTCGCGTAACAGCGCAAGCCCGCTGCCGTCCGGCCGCGCCACGTCTTCCAGAATCGCTCCCGATACCGCGGCATTGCTGCGGACATGCGGCAACCCGATCGCGGCATAGCGGGTCGCTTGGCGTTCGCGCGCGAGCGCGACGCGTTCGACGACTTCACGGCTACCTTCGGCGGGCGGCGGCAGGATCAGGTCAGCGGCGGTCACCGCCGGCACTTCGATATGTAAATCGATGCGATCGAGCAGCGGTCCGGATATGCGCGCCTGGTAATCGGCGCTGCAGCGTGGGTTCGGCGCGCGCCGGCAGGTGAAGCCCGGCTCATTGGCTTTGCCGCAGCGGCACGGATTCATCGCCGCGACCAGCACGCGCTGGATAGGTGACGCGGTGATTGGCGCGCGCGATCGGATTCGAGCGGCTGGCGCAGCGAATCGAGCGCCTGCGGTTGAAATTCCGGGAATTCGTCAAGGAACAGCACGCCATGATGGGTGAGCGAGATTTCGCCGGGCCGCGCATGCAAGCCGCCGCCGACCAAGGCCGGCATGCTGGCGGAGTGATGCGGCGCGCGAAACGGTCGCCGATTGGTCAGTGCGCCGCCTTTGATCTCGCCGGCGATCGAGGCGACCATCGAAACTTCCAGGAGCTCGGCGGGAGCGAGCGGCGGTAGAATCGATGGCAGCCGCGCCGCTAGCATCGATTTGCCGGCGCCGGCCGGGCCGACCATGAGAAGGTTGTCCCGCCGGCGGCAGCGACTTCGAGGGCGCGCTTGGCGCTTTCCTGACCCTTGATGTCGGCGAGGTCGAGCACGGGTCCTGCCGCTTCCAGGATCTTCGGCTGCGGCCGCGACAACACCTGCGTGCCCTTGAAATGCGTCGAGACCGAGTTCGCCCAGCAC
>JBASAH010000403.1:0-1920 GCA_049650505.1 Xanthobacteraceae bacterium | reverse complement strand
CCTTGACCGTGCGTGTGCCGGCTGCCGTCTCAACAACTATTTCGACCGCATCGCTCGATTGTGAAATCGACATTACACGCGCGGAAAATTCGAGTGTAGCATGCGGGAAAGCGCGCAGCCGCTCGATGGCTAGGTTGGTGAGCTTGTGCTGTTCGCATTGAACAGCGAACGGATAGCGTGTGTCGTTCTTCAGTTTGCCAAAGTCGAATTCAGCGACCAATTTGCCAGTCGAGCGGTCCCAGATTCGGAATAGCGGTTCGACGAGGCCGCGGCGAATGACGTCCTCGACGAGGCCGAGTTCTTCCAGCATCTCTAGCGTGGCGGCGTGCGTGGTTGCCGCCCGTGGCGCGTCATTGACCTTGCTCTCGGCCTCAAATGCATGGACCGGCAGATCCTGCCGGGCCAGAGCAAGCGCGGTGATAACGCCGACTGGCCCGCCGCCAGCGATGAGAATGGGCCGCTCGGAAAGTGACGACATTGCACGTCCTATGCTGGTCAAACGCCACGTCGGTTGGAATCAGAACTCTTCAAGAATGCGCCCGTAGGCCCAAACACGGTCATCAATCCCGCTTTGCCGCAACGCATCCCAATAGGTCACGGCATTGATGGCAAGCACCGGCTTGCCGAACCACCGTTCAGCCTCCGCTGCAATCAAAACCGTCGGCAGGGGCGGTGCCGACTTGAAGTATTGCATCGACGTCGGGACCATCGAGGTCCTTTAAAGCGTTTCTGATGACGGTCTCCGGCACCTGGGCAATGGCGCGCGGCGTTGCACATTTTAGTCCAACGAGCCGTATGATCTCGTATCCCGCTTCTGTCAGATAGAGCCGGACAATATCGTCGCCGCGCGGTTGATGCGGAGTCAGTACGGCAATCCGCTTCGCACCGAACGCCTTTAATGCGGAAACCGATGCCGTCGAACCCATCGATACACCGATGTTGGCACGCTCGCTCAGCTCGCGCTGCAACTTGTCAGCCGTAGCAACGCCACCCCAAAATGTCTCAAGCGCTATGCCCAAAATGAGGTGATCAGGACCCGCAGTCTTGACCTGATCGATTGCGGTGCCAATGCCCTCGCGCATATCCTGCATGTGTTCAAAAAAAGCCTGCTCGGTATTGAGCGGTCGCTCCTTGACAGTCGAGCGTGCCACATGATTGGTGACGCCCCGCGGCCGCAACACTTCGCACTCAGGTTGCACCGTGGTGTTGGTGGAAGGCACCACAATACCGATGCGCTTTCGGAATCCTAAACTATCTGGCACGCTATGGCCCTCGTTTGAAAAGAGCATTGCATGCGACGCCATTGCGTCTCAAGTCATCGATAAGTCAGATCGCGCCACAGTGGCTGTGACCGATGTCAAAACCTCAGAGATTTTTGGACTGGTCTCTAATGACGCTTCAGCAGCGCCTTGCCGCTTCGTCGGCTGCGATCACCCGCGCCACCTGCCTGGAAGCTCGATTACATGCATTTGTGGAATTGTCAGCCCTGGAAGAAATTTCGTCCAAGACGGGCTCGCTCGCTTTCCTACCCTACGCCGCCAAGGATCTGTTTTTTGCGCCAAACCGCACGCCCTGCTGCGGACTCGCTGCGCCGATCGAACCTGATCGTGCCGTTTACGCCGAGGTACTGCACTGTCTCGATGAGGCCGGGGCCGCGCGCATCGGTTTCACCGCGATGACGGAACTCGCTTATGAGCCCTCGGGCTTTAATGCTGTTGCTCACTATCCGCGTAACCCCTGGAATTGCGATTTCATTCCGGGTGGCTCCTCGTCAGGTTCGGCTGTTGCCGTGGCCAGTGGCGCCTGCGTTGTCGCGCTAGGTTCCGATACCGGCGGATCGATCCGCATTCCTGCCCATTGCTGCGGCGTAACAGCATTTAAGCCAAGCTGGGGCGCGATCAGTGTAACAGGCAGCGTACC
>JBASAH010000402.1:0-9537 GCA_049650505.1 Xanthobacteraceae bacterium | reverse complement strand
CCGCTGGCGTCCTTATCAGGACGACGAGCGGGCCACTGGAACAGAAGGTGCAGCCTCGGTCCTGAATATGTGAGCGAGAAGAAGATATCCGCGCCAGCCCATATGGCCGCAATCATGCCCGACGCTTGGGCCGCGCGGTTACGAAGCGCTTTAGGGTCTGAAGGACGATCCTGCAGGTGTACGAAGTTGCACTGGGCCCGCGCATACTTCGCGCAATCTTTGTGCGGGACGTTCGGGCAGTCCTTGTGCCACGCGGGACAGTGCCGAGTGGTTCTGGGCTTGTATTTCTTCGGCGCGAAGGACCCAGGCGACAAACCCAAGGCCCTGCATTCCTCGACCCACGCTCGACAGTCCTCCTCTGTGTAATATGCAGTCCGGCTGTTAGGGCGTGTGAAGCGTAGCTTGGGACCCGCTCCATACATGTTCTGTTGCAGCGTGCTGTCGGAGATCGGGTAGCCGAGGCCGCGAATGAATTCGGTTGCCTGTTTGCGGGTTAGTACGTCGTCCCTTCGGAACGTGCGTTGGGACCAGGCTATCGCGTCGGCCAACGTGATGCTCCTCACCACGCCACCACCACCGTAAAATTCATGCGCAGCACCTACAGTGTGCGGTGGGCCAGTCCCCTCCGCTATCGACTCTTCTATATCTCTGTCTCTGATATCAGCGCCCATCTCGCGCAGTATTCCCGTCACCACCGAAACGGGCAGCAAGTCGTGGCGGCTCCAGGGCTCGGGCGGCTCGGAGTCCAACGGACCGATAGGCCCCTTGTTGTGGTTTTTCACGGGACTGGTCATTTGTTCCTCCACGGATCAAACAAACGCCCACTGTTCGGCGAGGTTTGACACCACTGCCAAAACTCTTTTGGATGCGATGGTGCGATTTGTGCCGGTTTAACAACACAACCCGTTGACGCGAATGATCTCTGTTTGGCTAAACGTCGCCGTTGCCGGAATATTGACGGGGCTCGTCTACGGTCTGATGGCCCTTGGCCTTTCCGTTATTTTCGGCGTCGTGCGCGTGGTCAATTTCGCTCATGGCGAAATGATGTCGATCGCGATGTATCTCACGGTACTGCTGTTCTCAGGCTTGCACCTCGATCCGCTGGTGATGCTTGTGCCGATCGCGGCGGTTCTGTTCGTGTTCGGCTACGCACTGCAAGCTGGACTGATCAATCCCTTCATCAGCCGTCCCGAGCACAGTCAATTTCTACTGCTGGTGGCGCTCGCTCTGATCATCGTCAATACGCTTTTAATCTTATTCGGTCCGGACGCCCGCACAGTCCAGACGTCCTACGCGTTCGACAGCTTCCAATGGGGCGCACTGATTGTCGATGCCACCAAGCTCTACGCCGGCGCCGCAGCGGTCATAGCCGCAGCGCTGCTATTCGCATTTTTCCGCTTCACCCCGATCGGCAAGGCGATACGCGCCTGCGCCGATAATTACACCGGCGCGCTCGTGGTCGGTCTCGACGTCAAGCGGCTCTACGCGCTGACCTTCGGGATTGGCGCCGCCTGCGTCGGCGCCGCCGGCGTGATGATGACCTTGATTGTCGATGTCACGCCGATGATCGGGCCGGCTTATACGCTCTTGGCCTTTGTCATTGTCATCACCGGTGGACTCGGTTCGATGGCTGGGGCACTGCTCGGCGGCCTGTTGATCGGAGTGACCGAGGCGCTTGCCGGATTGCTGTTCACGCCGTCAGCCAAAAGCATGTTCGCCTTCGCCATTCTCGTGCTGGTGCTGTTGTTTCGGCCGCAAGGCATCCTCGGCAAAAGATCGATCTGATGGCCGCCAACACGTCCGCCAGTTTTACCGATCCATTCATCCGAATCGCGGTATCGCTTTTTGAGGACGTATCGCGCCAGACACTAGCATTGCTCGGTATTTTGCTTGCCGGTCTTTTGATCGTGCCTTGGCTCGTCAACGATTACCTGCTCACGGTTTTGATCGTCGTTCTCTACTTCGCTTTCACGGGGCAGGCCTGGAACATAATGATGGGATTTGCCGGGCAGCTTTCGCTCGGTCACGCGATCTATGCTGGGCTCGGCGGTTATATTGCAGCGGTGCTGTTCGTGCGCTTCGGCATCGCTCCTTGGATCGGCTTTCTTGTGGTCATACCGGTCGCAGCCGTCTCCGGTGCGACGATTGGCTTTCTGGCGTTTCGGTTTCGCGTTGCCGGGGTGTATTTCGCGATTCTGACCATTGCTTTCGCCGAGTTCGCGCGGATCGGGTTCGATCACCTCGATTACGTCAATGCCTCGGCGGGACTGTTCTTGCCCGTCGCGCAATATGCCCGCAACGATCTCTGGCATCTGCGCGGCAATCCGACGATGTTCTATTATGTGATCCTCGCCGCTGCGGCGTTCGCCTTTGTTCTATGCCGCGCCCTCTTGCAGAGCCGCATCGGCTATTTCTGGCTCGCCATCCGTGAGGACGAACAGGCGGCGCGCGCGGCCGGCATCGACACGTTCCGCTACAAGATGGCGGCGGTCATGATCTCGGCCGTGATCACGTCCTTTGCTGGCGTCTTCTACGCGTTCTTTTACAACAACCTGTTCCCCGAGCAGGTGTTCAATATTTCGCGGTCGATAGAAATTATTCTGGGCCCGATCATCGGTGGGATCGGCACGCTGTTCGGTCCGATCCTCGGCGCGTTCGTGCTTACCGGGCTGGCCGAGTTGCTCAATGCGGCGATGGCGGCCATCGGTTTCGATCTGCCGGGAGCCAAGCAAGTCTTCTACGGCATCTGCCTGCTGCTGGTGGTCGTCGCTCTGCCGGAAGGGGTGTGGCCTTGGCTGGCTCGGCGGATCGGCGTGTCGGGACGTCGGCAATGACCGCGCTACTTTCGCTCGAACGCGTCAGCAAGCGCTTTCGCGGCCTGCTCGCCGTAGATAGCGTCAGCTTCGCTGTATCGGCTGGCGACTTGTTCGCCATTATCGGTCCGAATGGCGCCGGCAAGACTACTCTCTTCGACATGATCGCTGGCGCCATTGCGCCCGATCAAGGTTCGATCGATTTTGCCGGCGAGCCAATTGGCGGCTTGCCTGCGGATGCGATATGCCGGCTCGGCATCGCCCGCACCTTTCAGATTGTGCGTCCGTTTCCCGCCCTGACCGTGGAGGACAACGTCGTCATCGGGGCGCTGCTGCACATTCGCGATGTCGGCAAGGCCCGCACGCGCGCGGGCGACGTACTGCGCCGCCTCGACCTCTTCGAACAACGAAACCGGATCGCCGCTACGCTCACCCTGCCGGATCGAAAACGTCTCGAAGTCGCGCGTGCACTCGCAACCGAACCGCGCCTGTTGTTGCTCGACGAGGTCATGGCCGGTTTGCGCCCGACGGAGAGCGATCGCATGGTCGCAATCTTGCGAAGCCTCAACCGCGACGGCGGGTTGACCATCGTTTTGATCGAGCACGTCATGCGCGCCGTCATGGCGCTCGCCTCTGATGTTCTAGTGCTCGATCACGGCATCGCCATCGCCCGAGGCAAGCCCGAAGCGATCGTGCGCGATCCCGCTGTCGTTGCGTCGTATCTCGGTACGGGACCGGTCTGATCCTGCGCACAGCGGAAAACGGTTCCGTTATGTTGACCGGCGCTCTGCTCCGACCTGAAATACTTTCATGTTTGCCCAACAGTTTGCGTACATGTGAGCGTCATGAATGCGCACATCGGATTGTCATCAAGATGAGCGACACGTCGGGTCGTGGAAGCAGGCTTTCGCTTGCATGAGCACAAAGGAAAATGGGCGGTGGTTACAAATTCAGAAAATACTTACGGACCGCGTGAATTGAGCGAGGCGGAGCTTGAACTGGTTAGCGGTGGTATTAATTGGGGGAGTGTTTTCAAAACAGCCGTATCGGCACTTTATACTGCCGCCGGCGCCGCCGTTGGCGGCGCTGTTGGTGCTTTTGTCGGCAGGGTGGTCGGAGACGCGGCCGCTCAGGCTGCGGCGGACGGTGCAGCTTACGGCGACGCCAACCCCTCAGTGATGATGTAGTTCAGGGATCCCCGCTTGGTGTGGGCGCAGCACCGGCGTAAGCTGGTGCTCCGCTCCACCATTGGGCCCGACCGCTGCGGGTCGTACAATCCTGTCTTGGTGTGTGATGCTGCGCGTTGAACAGCTTAATGTTTTCTATGGTGATGTGCAGGCGCTCGATGGTGTATCGCTCGATATCGAGGAAGGGGCCATAGTCGCGATTATCGGCGCCAACGGCGCCGGCAAAACGACGCTTATCCGTGCGCTCGCAGGCATGAATCGCTCGGCGACCGGCCGGGCTGTGTTTCGCGGGCAAAATATCTTGGGCTGGCCGAGCCATCGGATCTGCAATATCGGCATCGGTCAGGTCGCGGAAGGCCGGCAGATATTTCCGACGCTTACGGTAGAGGAAAATCTCGAGATCGGTTCGATGTTGCCACGCGCGCGCGCCAGCCGGGCGAAAAATCGCGAGCGCGCGCTGGCGCTGTTTCCGGTGCTTGCCGAGCGTGCGCGCCAGCCAGCGGGCACATTGTCGGGCGGCGAGCAGCAAATGCTGGCGATCGCCCGCTGCCTGATGGGTGCGCCGCAGCTCATCATGTTCGACGAACCCTCGCTCGGCCTGGCGCCGACGATCGTCCACAAAGTGCTCGACACGATCCGCGAACTCAACGGCGACGGCGTCACCTGCCTGTTGGTCGAACAAAACGTGGCGATGTCACTGAAGCTTGCAAGCCGCGCTTACGTCCTGGAAAATGGCCGCGTGACCTTGAGCGGCGCCGGCGCCGACTTGCTCTCGGACGATCGCGTCCGCAGCGCTTATCTTGGATTGTAGTGCGGCGGTTGCCGTCAGTGCGCCGGCCGGCGAATCTTGTCCATCAGCACTGCCAATGCGCCGAGGCGCGCACTCAACGGCGCAAACGGGAAGGCCTGCTGGACGCGGCTATACAAATCGGCCGCGGTCGCCGACTCGTCGTCGGCCAGAGCTGCGGCCATGGCGCGCGCCATTTCGGCTTCCGAACGGCCGCTGAGCGGGGCTGGCACAACCGCTACTTCGCCCAGTGGGACAGGCGGTTTTACCCGTAACGTGATGCGTCGTGCGGAGCCCATGGCAAATGTTTCCTCCAGCTTCCCCTTTTAACGCGTCGCCGTCTTTTCGGTTCCATTGTTTGCAGGCGATTGCCGCCGTTAGGCCTTGTGCCATATGACAGCGCATTGACACGGCGCACCGGCAATGATGCGCACCCTGCAAGCCGGACCCATCGCCGGCTTACAGAAAGACTGCATGGCGAAAGACTAGCGTTGCGGGTGCTACTTTAGCGGCTCGCCGATTGTGACGCGCAGCGCGCCGACACCCTCGATTTCGCACTCGATCTTGTCGCCCGCGACCGTCGCGGCAACACCTGAGGGCGTGCCGGTCATGATGATGTCGCCGGCCGCAAGTTCGACCATTTCCGAAAGCTTCGAAATGATCTCGGGCACTTTCCAGATCATTTGATCGAGATTGCCGTCCTGACGCACCTTACCGTTGACCTTGAGCGTGATGCGGCCTTTCGCCAGATCTCCGATTTCGGCAACCGGGCGCAGCGGTCCGCATGGCGCCGAGTGATCGAATGCTTTACCGATCTCCCACGGCCGCTTGATGTCACGCGAGGCGATTTGCAAATCGCGCCGGGTGAGATCGATACCGACGCCATAGCCATAAATGCAATCGGATGCTTTTTGCGTCGTGATCTTGCGGCCGCCGCTCTTGAGCGCGACCACAAGCTCGACCTCATGATGCATGTCTTTGGTCAGCGATGGATAGGGCACCGTGCCGCCGTCCGGAACGATAGCGTCGGGCGGCTTGGCAAAGAAGAACGGCGGCTCGCGCACGTCCTGTCCCATTTCCTTGATGTGCTCCACATAATTGCGGCCGACGCACCAAAGCCGCCGGACTGGAAAATATTTGCCGCTACCGGCGACCGGAATCGCCGCCTGCGGCGGTTGCGGAATGACATAGGTCTTGCCGTCGGGGCTCATACTGGAATTTCAGCTGGAGGAACGATGAAACTGAGAGAGGACGCTCGACTTATAGCGCCAAACCCACGCCGTCAATTCGAAGTTGGCCCATCATCATCTGGAGGTGACCGCGATCGGTACCGGCTCCGCGAGCGGCGGTGCCTGCTCCTTCAGCTGCAGCCGGTAAAACGAGGCGTAGCGGCCGCCCTTGCAAAGCAGCTCCTCGTGCCGGCCGGATTCCACCACCAGTCCGTTCTCGACCACGAGAATGCTGTCGGCGTGCATGATCGTGGATAGGCGATGCGCGATCACGAGCGTCGTGCGGCCCTTGCACAGTTCGGCCAGCGCCTCCTGGACGTGGCGCTCCGATTCCGAATCGAGCGCTGCGGTGGCCTCGTCGAGTAGTATGATCGGGCAATTCTTGATCAGCGCCCGGGCAATCGCGATGCGCTGGCGCTGGCCGCCGGAAAGCTGCAAGCCATGCTCGCCGACCGGCGTATTGTAGCCCGCCGGGAATCCCATGATGAAGTCGTGGGCATGCGCGGCCTCCGCCGCCGCGACGATTTCGGCATCCGAGGCGCCGAGCTTGCCGAGCGCAATGTTCTCGCGGATCGTGCCGCGGAACAGATGCACGATCTGGCCGACATAGGCGATCTGGGAGCGCAGTGAGCGGCGCGACACCGACGTAATGTCTTGGCCGTCGATAAGCACTTGGCCGCCATCCGCCTCGTAAAAACGCAATAGCAAGTTGAGCACGGTCGACTTGCCGCCACCCGAAGGACCGACCAGCGCAGTTACTGCCCCGGGTTGCGCGACAAAGCTCATGCCACGTAACACCGGTGTGTCGTGGCGATAGGCAAAACGCACATCGGCAAACTGGATGCGTGCGCTGGTCAGTTCGAGCGGCGGCAGATTGTCGTCATTCGGCTCGCCCGGCGGACTGTCGATGATCTCATAAAGTACGCGTACGCCGACAAGATTGTTGTTGAGATCGATGTTCAAGCGAGCAAGCCGCTTTGCCGGCTCATAGGCCAGCAAGAATGCGGCCAGAAAAGAGACAAAGGCGCCGGGCGTTGCTCCGGTTTCGATGACACGATATCCGCCGTAGATCGTCGCCAGCGCGATCGCGAAGCCACCCAGCATCTCCATCAGCGGGCTGGCGCGATTCGATACACGGGCCATCTTGTTGGACTCGTGCTGCACATCGCCGACGCTCTTGTCCAGCCGGCGCCGCATCTCGTCTTCAAGCGCAAAGGCCTTGACCATGCGCAGACCCTGTAGCGCTTCCTGCATGGTCTCGATGATGTGCGTGCCGCCAGTGAATTGCATGCGCGCGATGTTGCGCACCCGGCGGATCAACTTGCGCAGGAAAAAGAATGCCGGTGGGGCCATCACGAAGCCGATCAGCGCCATGATGGGATCTTGAACGATCATGACGATCGTCAGCCCGATCAGCGACATCAGATCGCGGCCGACAGCGGTGATCAGCAGATTGATCACCTGGCTGACGGCGGCAGCGCCGGTCGTCAGCCGCGCGATAAATTCGGATGAATGCCGGTCGGCGAAAAAACCGATATCTTGTTGCAATAGCTTGTTGAATAAACGGCGTTGATTACCGGCGATGATGCTGTTGCCGATCGAAGACAGCGTGACCGCCGAGCCATAAGTGGCAAATCCCTTCGCCGCAAAGATCGCCGCAGCGATCACGCCGATAACAACGATGCCGTGAAAATTTCGATTGACGTAGGCTTCGTTGGTCATCGTGCCGAGAAGATAGGCGGTGAGCGCGGTGGCGGCGGCAGCGATTCCCATCAAGGCGAAGGCAATGGCGTAACGCGGCCAATAGCCAAGCGCTTCATCGACCAAAAGGCGCCGCACCAGCGCATAGGTCGAATATTGCTGCGATACTTCGGCTGTTGCCGCCATCATTTCCAGTCCTCACCCCGCTGCGGTATTGGCACAGCCTTCCGTTGCATGCCTGGATGGTTCGGAGTTTTCAAGCGGTTTCGACGAGGCCGCGGCTGCGCGTATCGCGCGGGAACCGCGCCATGAGCTGACGTTCCCAGGCCAGCGCATGGGCGACGATCGTCGGCAAGTCATCATAGCGTGGATCCCAGCCGAGCGCATCGCGAATACGCTCGCTGGCGGCCACGATGCGAGCGGGGTCGCCTTCTCGCCGCGGCGCGTGCTCGACCTTGAAATCGATAGCCGATACACGCTTGACCGTTTCGATCACCTCACGAACGGAGAAACCGTGGCCATAGCCGCAATTGAGCGTCAGCGGGGTTCCGCCGGACCGCAGATAGTGCAATGCCAGCTTATGCGCATCAGCAAGATCGCTGACATGGATGTAATCGCGGATACACGTACCATCGGTCGTCGGATAGTCGGTGCCGAAAATTTCGAGCTTTGGCCGCAATCCTAAGGCGGTTTCCGCAGCGACCTTGATCAAATGCGTGGCGGCTGCGCTCGATTGCCCGGTGCGCCCTTGCGGATCGGCGCCGGCGACATTGAAATAGCGCAGGATGACATGGCCCATCCGATGGGCCCGGCTCGCATCGCGCAGCATGATCTCCGTCATCACCTTCGACCAGCCATACGGTGAAATCGGCAGCGTCGGCGCATCCTCGCCAATCGGAACCGCCGCTGGATTGCCGTAGACCGCGGCTGTGGAAGAAAGGACAAAATGGCGGATGCCGTTGCGGACCGCGGATTCGATCAAAGCACGCGAATTGACGGTGTTATTGCGATAATAGCCCAGCGGGTCACGCACCGAATCCGGCACGACGATCGAAGCAGCGAAATGGATGATCGAGTCCACTTGGTGGTCGCGGATCAGCCGCGCCACCAGCGCCTGATCTCCAGTTTCACCGATGACGAGCGGCGCGCCTTCGGGAACGGCCCATCGAAAGCCGGTGGAGAGGTCGTCGAGCACTACGACGTGTTCACCGGCGTCGACCAGTTCATGAACCATTTGGCTGCCGATATAGCCGGCGCCGCCGGTGACCAGGAGTGCCATGAATGCGACCGTCTCCGATTCTCTTCGCTTACAGCAATGCCTTGAAAACCTGGTCGGCCTAGGTTTCGCCTTCAGGCGGCAGGGACAAGTGGGGCGAGGGCTTGGCGAACGGCGGCGAAGACTTGTTCCGGGGGGATATCGCGCATGCAGCGGTGATGAACGAGGCGGCAGACCGGCTTGTGACATGGCCGGCAATCAAGTTTGCTGGCCGTCTCGATCGTTGCCGCCAAAGGATTGAGCGGCGCCCAATGCCAAGGGCTGGTCGGGCCGAAGATTCCGACAGTCGGGGTTCCGAGTGCGGCGGCGACATGCAGAAGTCCGGAATCGTTTGATACGGCCAAAGCCGCCGTGGCAAGCGCGAGAATCGCATTGCGCAGATCATTCCCCGTTAAATCGCGCGCGGTCGTATCGGCGATAATTTGACCGGCTAACGCTTTCTCCTCCGGGCCGCCGATCACCCAGACGTTGAGACCTTCAGCGATGAGGCGGCGCGTCAGCGCGGCATAGGCGCTTGCTGGCCAACGCTTCGACGGGCCAATCG
>JBASAH010000401.1:0-3158 GCA_049650505.1 Xanthobacteraceae bacterium | reverse complement strand
CCGCCGGGCTCGTCATCCTCGGCGCATGGCTAGTCATTTACTATCGGGCCTATGTCGGCGCCGTAGACGAGCAGGGCGAACCGCCGGCCGGAATTGTGGTGCTAATTCTCAACATGCACGCATATCTGCTTGGCGCGGTCGCGCTGGCGCTGCCGCCGTGGATCGCAGTGACTATGACCGTGGTTTCGGTGTTGTTGCTCACTGGTAGGGAGCAACTTCATGCGCTGGCGCGCCGTCTCGACATCGGGGAAATCATCACTGCCGGTCAATTCTTGATCCTGACCGGCATCGCGCTGCCGCTGCTGCCGAACCAACCGGTCACGACGCTCACCCCGATGACGCCGCGCCATGCGTGGCTCGCGCTCATCGTGGTCTGCACGTTTTCCTATGTCAGCTATCTCGTGCAGCGCTATTGGGCGGCGGCGGTCGGCGGCCTATGGATGGCGGCGCTTGGTGGCCTTTATTCATCGACCGCGACAACCGTCGTGCTTGCACGCCAAGCGAAAGCCCACCCCGCACTCGAGCGCCAGGCGCAAGCTGGCATCACGCTCGCAACCGCGATCATGTATTTGCGTATTCTGGCGATCGTGGCGATTTTCAATCTCGCTCTCGCGCGCGCGCTGGCTGTACCATTATGCGCACTTTCGCTGGCCGGTTTCATATTCTGCAGATTGCAATATCGGTTCGGCAAGAGAATGGAGAAGGAGCCTGTCGAGATCATGCGTCTCGCCGCAAGCGGCAATCCGCTTGCGCTCGGCGCCGCCGCGATCTTCGCGCTTCTGTTCGTTGTAAACTCAGTGATCTTGACGGTCGTCAAATCGCAATTCGGCGTTTCCGGCATATACGCGCTTGCGGCCATTGTCGGCATCGCCGATGTCGACCCATTCGTTCTTAATTTGGCACAAGGCGGCGTAGCGGGCGTGGAGAATACCGGCCTAGCCGCGGCGATCTTGGTCGCCGCATCCTCCAACAACATCTTGAAGGCGGCTTATGCCGCCGGCTTTGCCGGCAAGGCGACCGCGGCGAGCGCCGGCGCGCTCATCGCGCTTGCTGGCGCCGGATTCGCTGCCGCCTTCGCCGTCGCAACGCTGTAACAAGAAGAAAGAAAAAGCTTAGCGCAGCGTCTGATCGCTTTGCAGCGGCGACGCAAAGCTGCAGTTCTTTTCCGTGGCATTGCGCTGGAGAAGCTTTTGTTCGGCGATCACCGAATCGTATTCGCTGCGATAAGCCAGCGATCCAATCACCGACCCTGCCGCACTTTCACTTGCCCTTTCCATGAGACCTCGCAGCTCAGCCTCGCGCGCAATCAGAGCTTTCCGCCGGTTTGCAAGCTCGTCGCAGTGATAAAGCGTGTAGCGGCCCGGATCGATAAAGACCGCGCCGGCGCCGTCGCTGCCGCAGCCGGCAAGGGCGACAAGCGCGAGAAGAGCCAAGCTCAATAGGGCAAAGCTCGACAGGGCAAAGGCCGACAGCATGCCGTACCATCGGCCGCGCGCCGAACACGCGCGTGGCCCGCGCGCTCGCGGCCGGTCAATAGGAAGCCGGTCATTGGCGGATTCATCCCAGATAGTCATTGCAACACGCGTCGCCCTACTCGCCCCGCGGATGCCGTTTGTGAATGCCAATTGTGCATGCCAATTGTGCAAGTCAATTGTGAAAGACACGAACTCTGTCGCAGCACCATGCGCCGCAAATGTGGCATGCCCTGATGCCGCGGGGCACACGGCAGGTCCAAACGGCGAAGCTCAGCCTAGCCATACGTAATTCTAGTGCGGTTTTGGATCTTCCGACTAAACTGTAGGAGCTTCAAATCCACCGCACTAGTGTCCTGATTCCGAAGTTCGCACGCTTTGTCGGCACGCTCTCATCCGAACTTCGGAATCAAAGGGACACTACCAAATATATAATTCTAGTGCGGTTTTGGATTTGAAGCTCCTATGAGAGCTTCCGACTAAACTGTAGGAGACTCAAATCCACCGCACTAGTGTTAAAGTCTGACGAGGGGGAAGGTCACGCCTCTGTTGAGCTGAACAAATGCACTTCGATTGGTCGGATTGGTCTAATCCTGTGGCGCTGTGGTGGAGTTTTCTGATCACCGTCAGCGTCGTGAACATCACCCTCTTGCTTTGCCTGCGGGCCCTTTACCGGGCCAATCCTTTCGGCGCGGCAAATGCAATCTTTGCGGCGGAGCCGCTTGCGCTTCTGAGCGCCATCTATGTTTTCGGCTGCGCCTTCCGCTCGATCCTTCCCCGCGCCGATGTCGAGCGGATATGTTTGTTCGACAGTTGGCTCTCCAGCGTATTGATCGGCCGCTCGGTCGCCACGCTAGCGGAGCTTTGTTTTGCCATCCAATGGGTAATCGTTCTGCGCGAACTCGGCCGCATCGCGCATTCCGACACGGCAAAAAATATCGCGAAGCTGATCGTGCCGTTGATTGCGCTCGCCGAAACCTGTTCATGGTATGCGGTGATCTCGACGAATTTTCTCGGCAATGTGCTGGAAAACTCGTTTTGGACCGTCACCTTCGCGCTGGTCGGCATCTCGCTTGTTCGGCTCGCCGCAAGCTTTCGCGGCGTCGCGCGATGGACGCTTGCCGCGATGGCCGGCGGCGCCGCGGGCTATGTGGTTTTCATGTCCATGATCGACGTGCCGATGTATGTGCTGCGGTGGCAAGCCCAGCTGGCGGACGGTCAGCAAATTCTCGGATTTTTCGCGGGTTTGCACGATCTGGCGAGCCGCTGGGTGGTCACGCACAGCATCGCGCAATGGCAGGACGAGATTCCCTGGATGTCGCTTTATTTCAGCGTCGCGGTCTGGACCAGTCTGTTGCTCGGCGGTTTCGCCTTGGTTCGCCATCGCCTGCCGCGCTACCGCGTGCGGCGGCCGCTGTTCAAATTCGCCGGACGCCGTCCGATCGCCGTCACGGTCGGTTCCTCGCGATGAGCCGATAGGCAGTTTGCCGCGAATCCGGTACCGTCTTCTGCGCTGATTCGCTTTGCGCGGGCTTTTCGCAAAGACCGTGGGGTGCGGCGCATGATCATAACGGTAGCCACCATGAAGGGCGGCAGCGGCAAGAGCACGCTGGCGAGCTGCCTTGCGGTTCACTGGCATCTCACCGGCAGGCGCCCAACGCTGATCGACGCTGATCCGCAGCGCTC
>JBASAH010000400.1:0-3069 GCA_049650505.1 Xanthobacteraceae bacterium | reverse complement strand
ACTCTGGCCAACGCAAGATCGTTTTTTTTGTGCTCAATCGCGAGACTTCGGACAGGGTCGACCTGACCCTCGATTTGCGAGGTTTTCCACCAATCCAAAACTGCCAGGCCCTCGAAATCTCGGGAAGCGATCTTCTCGCCACCAACACAGCGCAGAAACCTGATGCTGTTCAACCAGGCGAGCATCGGGAATTTGCCATTCAGCCAGACAGCCTCCATACCTCGCTGAATCCCCTCTCTTGGAATCTGCTGTCCCTTTCTTATTAGGTGAAATGCCTTGATCGTTCGCTTCGTTCTTATATACCAAAACAAAAGGCCCCCCCATGAAAACAACCATTTCCTGTCTTGCAGCCTGTTTCTTTTCCGCGGTCGTCCAAGCCGCGCCCACCGAAATCACCTATTGGGATTTCCTCGGCGGCGGCGACGGAGTGCGCATGAAGCAGATCGTGGAAGAATATAACAAGAGCCAAAACGAGATCCATATCAATGAGTCGACTCTCACTTGGGGCGAACCGTTCTATACCAAGGTTCACACCGCGGTCGTGTCCGGTGAGACCCCCGACGTGATGACGTATCATCTCTCACACTTCCCGGCCGGAATTGCCAATAAAGACCTGAGACCGATCACCACGGAAGAGCTGACCCAAGCCGGTTTGAAGGACTCAGATTTTCAAAAGTCATTGATCGAGAGATCCCTTGAGCTCAGTAAGACCTATGGCAAGACTGACCAACTCTTCGGGGTCCCACTCGACATTCATACCATCGTCCTCTACTACAACAAGACCGCGCTGCAGAAGGCCGGCCTTCTCGACGCCGACGACGAAGTACATTTACGCGGTACGCTCATTCCGCTTTACGGCGCCAATAATCTGCTCGGCCAATTGCCGATCGTGGGACTGTTCCTCGGCGGCGAGAAAGAAGGACTTGTCGGCGTCACTTATGAGGTGGTCGGCAAGCCCGCGGGTCCGGTGCTGCACGTCAACCCGCTTTCGGCTTTGGCGCCGGGGCTATTGCGCAAGGTGTTCGAGTTTCCGGCCAACAATCCCTACGTGCCGCCGTCAAATGGCGAGAACGCGACCTTCGAGGACAACACCGCCAACACCACCAACGCGCGCTGAATAACGTTGTCGATCGAGCAAACACTACTCGGATTTCAACGTCAAAATTCCGCGCTTTTTTCCAAGCCTAAGCAACGCACGACCGTCTGGGCCAAAATCCCGAGGACCTAACTTGTAACTGATGTCCGTGATCTTCACCTCGCCGAGGTAGACCGCGCCGTCTCTGACGAATTGCCGAGCTTGTGCGTTAGAGCTGCTAAAACCAATTTGAGTATTTGCACTCAGAATACTTTCACCCGTCCTGACAGACAGCGTGGGAAGTTCACTTCCGATGCCACCCTCTTCGAAGGTCGTGCGTGCGGTGGCGGCGGCCTCCTCGGCCGCCGGGCGACCATGAACCAGCGCCGTCGCTTCAGTCGCCAGGACCTTTTTCGCGTCGTTGATCTCGGCGCCCTTGAGCGCGGCGAGCCGGTCGATCTCGTCGAGCGGCAGCACCGTGAACAATTTCAAGAACCGCGCGACGTCGCCGTCTTCGGCGTTCCGCCAATACTGCCAATATTCGTATGGGCTGACTTGATCGGCGTTGAGCCAGACCGCACCGGAAGCGGTCTTGCCCATTTTGGGGCCCGAAGAGGTGGTGATGAGCGGCGCGGTCAGCGCGAAGAATTGCGCGTTGTGTAGCCGCCGGCCAAGATCGATGCCGCTGACGATATTGCCCCACTGATCCGAGCCGCCCATCTGCAGGACGCAACCATACCGCCTATAAAGTTCGACGAAATCGTAGGCCTGCAGGATCATGTAGTTGAATTCGAGGAACGATAATTCCTGTTGACGCTCGAGCCGCAGCTTCACCGAATCGAATGACAGCATGCGGTTGATCGAGAAATGTCGGCCGACGTCGCGCAGGAAATCGATGTAGCTGAGTTTATTGAGCCAATCGGCATTGTTCGCCATCACCGCGTCATTTGCCGATTTTTCCGCGGGCCCGTCGCCAAAGCGCAAGAAGCGCGAGAAGATCGCGCGAATGCCTTTGAGATTGTCGTCGATGGCTTGGTCGGAAAGAAGCCGCCGGCTTTCGTCCTTGCCCGATGGATCGCCGACGCGGGTAGTGCCGCCGCCCATCAAGGCGATCGGACGGTGGCCGGTTTGCTGCAGCCAATAGAGCAACATGATCGGCAACAGCGAGCCGACATGCAGCGACGACGCCGTGCAATCGAAGCCGATATAGCCGGTGATGGTCGATGAACTTGCCAGCGCGTCGAGCGCCTGCGGCTCGGAGACCTGTTGGATAAATCCTCGCGCGGCGAGCACGTTGAGGAAATCGGACTTGTAGGTGTTCATCGCAATCCGGCTTGCTATGCTGGGCGCCCAACGACGTGGTGATGAGCGGCGTGCAGCGCGGGTTGTGTAACAGGTCCGCGATTTATGCAAAAGCCTTGATGCAAGCCGTCATGATGCAAGCGTCTGTGATGCAAGCCTCGATGATACAGGAGCCTTGATTTGAAAGGCTGCGCGGAAGGCGCGTGATGTCCGAGCAAATGGCGTTCGGTCTGCCGTCGCCGGCCGCTGGGTCGGTCTTGGCGATCGGACTGATGAGCGGAACCTCGCAGGACGGCGTCGATGTGGCGCTAATTGACAGCGACGGCGAACGCATCGCGCAGCTTGGCGCCACGGCCTGTCGGCCCTATGGCAAAGCCGAACGCACTCTGTTGCGCCGCGCCACCGCCGCCGCCGCCAATCTGACCGAACGTACCGCGCGACCCGGCGTCATCGCTAAGGCCGAACGGCTCGTCAACGATGCGCATGCCGAAGCGGTGGAATCGTTTCTGGCTGCCAACGGCCTGCAGCGCGGCGAAGTGGCGGTGATCGGCTTCCATGGCCAGACGCTGCTGCACCGCCCGGAGCAGCGATTGACGCTGCAGATCGGCGATGGCCGCGCGCTGGCGGCGCGGCTCGCAATTCCGGTGGTCTATGATTTTCGCGCCGCCGACGTGGCCGCGGGCGGGCAGGGC
>JBASAH010000399.1:0-14489 GCA_049650505.1 Xanthobacteraceae bacterium | reverse complement strand
GGATCTCGCTCTACCGCAAGCGCGGCGCAGACAAGCGCCGCGCCGGCGCAGCCCATCGCGGTCACCAGTCCCATCATTGGGTGGCCGTTCGCAATGGCAATGCCGCGCCGACCGTCGGTGACCGTATCGATGTCTCCGGTGAGCGCGACAATGGTCGTATGCGCCTCGGCAAAGCGCGCCGCCGTCTCGCCATCCGCCTTAGCGCCGGAGAGGGCCGCAAACTCCGCGTGATTGAGGCGCACCACTGAAGGATGACTGGCGACCAGGGCCCGCGCGAATTCCGCCCGTGCCGGCGAGCGCTCAATAAAAACGGGGTCAACCAGCCAGGGCAACCTCTTATCCGTGGCAATCGCAACCGCGTTCTCGATCGCGGATTTACGCTCGCGGTCGAAGGTGCCGAGATTGATCAGCACCGCACTGGCGCCGGCGACAAAACTCCCGATTTCATCGGGCGAAATCGTCATCGACGGCACAGCGCCGGCAGCGAGCAGCATATTCGCCGTATATTGCTGGGCCACCGAATTGGTTATGCAATGCACGCGCGGGGCACGCTCGCGGATACGCGCGAGCACGTCCGCGGCACTATTGGCAAGCTCGATTGGTGCATGCATTTTCTGTCCAGTCGCGGCGATTCTACAATGCTTCTTCGGGCTCGTGCAGTCCACCCGCTCTGGTATAAGGTATGGATCGGGTCGGAGGTGCGCATGATCCCTTTTTTCGTGCAGATAAAATGCCAGCTTGGCAAAGCATACGACGTCGCCGGCAAACTTGCTGATGCCGAGATTGCTTCCGAAATTTATTCGACGGCAGGGGACTTCGATCTCTTGGTCAAATTCTATGTCGAGCCCTCAACCGACATCGGCCATTTCATCGCGGAAAAGGTCCAGACCATTCCCGGAATTGCGGATACGCGCACCATCATCACCTTTAAGGCGTTCGGAGGGTCGTAGCCGCCTCGCCACACGAGATCACGAATAGGCCTGCGGCAGCGATACGTCCTAGTCCTTCTTCGGCGGCGTGGGTCCCTGTCGCGGCGGCAGCGCTGCGACATAGGTTGCTATAGCGGCCCGGTCTTCGGCAGAAAGCAGCGAGGTGCTTCTGATCACGTCAGCCATGGCGCCGCCGGCAAAATCGCCCGACGGCATCATGCCGCCGTCGAGAAAGCTCGCGATATCTTTCTCGGACCACTTCTCATCGTCACGCTGGAGTCCGACCGGCGTGATGTTCGGCACCCAGTCGCTGCCGTCCGGCGATGGCCCGCCGGCGAAGCGCTGACTTTCAACAATGCCACCGAGGACGTTTCGCGGGCTGTGGCATTCGGCACAATGACCCGGCCCGTCAACGAGATAAGCGCCGCGATTGTATTGCGCCGATTTTGACGGATCGGGCGCAAAACTTCCCTCGCCCAGAAACAGAAATTTCCAGATGCCGAGCAGACGTCGTTCGTTGAATGGAAACGACAACTCGTGGCGGCGCGATCTGCCCGGCACCGGCGGCAAAGTCTTGAGATAAGCAAAAAGATCGCGCACGTCAGCGAGCTGCATATGGCGATAGGAGGTGTAGGGAAATGCAGGATAGAGATTGGTGCCGTGATCCGACGTTCCTTTCCACAAGGCGGTGACGAAATTCGCTTCGGACCAGTTGCCAATGCCGTCCCTGGCGTCGGACGAAATGTTTGGTGCATAGAAAACACCAAATGGTGATTTTAAAGCCAAGCCGCCGCCAAGCCGCATACGGTCGACCTTTTCCGGATTGTCGTTCGGCACCGCGTGACACGACGAACAGCCGCCAATGTTGAACATGGTTTCGCCATTGGCCAGATTCGGCGTGTGGGGCGGCAGCGCCGCGGCCGAAACAACCGCGGGCAGCGTTAAAATCCAAATCGCCGCGAGCGCAAAAATTGCGCCGGTCGCAATGATGAATACAAATGTCCGTAGCCGCGACACGTCTGCGCCTCCTGCGCGATTGCGACGTGATACACGTTTGAAAGAGGCGGTGCAGCCCCATTAACGCATACCCGCTCTTCGGACGCGCTAGTGGCAACGCTGCGAGGCGCTCCGCCAAAAACAAAGAGCGGGCCGCCCGCCGGGACAGCCCGCCCTCCGTGCTCGCTTGCGGCGTTAGCTCGATTTGACGCGGAAGGTCTGATGGCAATTGCTGCAGTTCTTGCCGATGGTTGTGAAATTGGCCTTCAAAGTATCGACGTCCTTGGTATTTTCCTGCGCCGCCTTGATGTCGGCGGCGAACTTGGCGATTGCCGCTTTGAAGTCGCCCGTTTTTTCCCAGATCGCCGGCGCCGCGGTTGTCTTGTTGCCGGTTTTCGAACAATCAGGGAACAGCGCCGGCATTTGCGTGGCGTCTTCAGTAAAAGCCGCATAGATCTCCCGCACTTGGGCCATGTCGAAGGGCTTCTCGCCCTTGATCATCTCCGTGCCGATCTTGGCCGCTGCGCCGCTCTTCTTCATCAAGGTCTGACGCTTGTCGATGATGTCTTGGCAGCTCTGCGCTGCAGCCGCGGTCACGCCAAACATAAGAACAGCAAACACAACAAGCAGTTTACAAAACATAAGGCGTCTCCCTTCGCGGTTCGTGGACTCGCTGCTGGATACGCGGCCATTGCCGGCACCCGATCAACACCGTGTGTGCGGCGTTATTCCGATAACGCGACAATAGCCGGTCGGAAACGTTACCGCATTCAATTGACTGTTATTCGGCCGGCTCTGGAGCGTGCCGCCGCACTTTGCCACGGCGTGGGCCGAGCTGCGCGATCCAACGCGCGATCACGTAAAATACCGGCGTGAATACCAGCCCGAACGCCGTCACGCCGATCATACCGGAAAACACCGCGGTCCCCAGCGCCTGACGTAATTCTGCGCCCGCGCCGATGGCCCAAACCAAAGGTGTCACACCGAGGATGAAGGCAAGCGACGTCATGAGGATCGGGCGCAAACGTAATCGGGTGGCCTCGACGGCGGCCTCCCAACGGCTATGACCGCCATCCTCAAGTTGGCGAGCGAACTCGACGATGAGGATGGCATTCTTAGCCGCAAGGCCGATCAGCACGACGAAGCCGACTTGCGTGAGGATATTGTTGTCCATGCCGCGCAGGATCACGCCAGCGATAGCGGCGACGAGACACATCGGCACGATCATGATCACGGCCAATGGTAGAGTGAGACTCTCGTACTGCGCCGCCAGCACCAGAAACACGAATACCACCGCCAGCAAGAAAGCAAATGTTGCGGTGCTGCCGGCTCTGATCTGCTGGTAGGCAAGCGTCGTCCACTCAGTAGCAAAACCTTCCGGCAGCGTCTGGGCGGCAAGCCGATCCATGATCGCGATGGCTTGACCTTGTGAATAACCAGGCGCGGCGCCGCCGTCGATTTCGGCGGCAGGGTAAAGGTTATAACGCGGCACCCGATACGGACCCGCGATGTTGTCGACGGTCGTGAACGAGCCGAGTGGAACGGTATCGCCGTTCGAATTCCGCACGCGGATCTTGAGCACGTCTCTGATGTACTGTCTGTCCTCGTCGCGCGCCTGAGCGGTAACGCGGAAGGTGCGGCCGAACAAATTGAAATCGTTGACGTAGGAAGAGCCGATATAGATTTGCAGCGCGTTGAACACGTCTTGCACGTTGACGCCCAAGAGTTGCGCCTTGGTGCGATCGATATCGAGATAAACCTGCGGCGTTGAGGTCTCGAACAGCGAGAATGCGCCGGCGATGCCCGGCGTCTGCGCCGCGCGGGTCACCAGCGATTCAGTGACCGAACGCAATGCTTCCGAGCCGCGCCCGGCGCGATCCTCGACCATCATGCGAAAGCCGCCGGCGGTGCCGATGCCCATGACCGGCGGCGGCAGTACCGGAATAATGAAGGCGTCCTGGATCGAGGACAGCCGCTGGAACAACTGGCCCTGGATCGCCGCCGCGGATTGGCGGGGATCGCGGCCGCGCTTCTGGAAATCGTCGAGCACCAGAAACAGCGCGCCGGCATTGGGCGCATTGGTGAAAGTGGCGCCGGAAAAACCGACGATATTCGCGGCATGCACGACGCCCGGCACCTGCATTGCTATGTCGAGCGCGTGTTGCTGCACTGCGTCGGTGCGCGCCAACGACGCGCCGGGCGGCAGCTGTACCACGACGATAATGTAGCCCCGGTCCACTTGCGGAATAAACCCGCCCGGCGTCGTGCGAAAGGCGTTTAAGCCGACGCCGATGACCACAAGATACAACGCGACCATCAGCGCGGCGCGCCGCACCGTCCGCGAGGCCAGCCAGGAAATCCCAAATCCGAGTTTGTCGAAAGACCGATTGAAATAGCCGAAGAACGAATGGATCGGCCGTGCCCACCAAGCTTGATGTTGGATTTCCTGATGCGATCTTAACAGTAGCGCACACATCGCTGGCGAGAGTGTCAGCGACACGATGAGCGAGATAATCGTGGCGCCGGCGATGGTCAGCGCGAACTGGCGATAAAATTGACCGGATATGCCGGTAATGAATATCGAAGGAACGAACACCGCACACAGGACCAGCGCGATCGCGATCAGCGCCGATCCAACTTCGTTCATGCTTTTGCGCGCCGCATCGCGCGGCGCAAGTCCCGCCGCAATATTGCGTTCGACATTCTCGACCACGACGATGGCGTCGTCGACGACGATACCGATCGCCAAAACCAGACCGAATAAGGAAAGATTGTTGAGCGTGAAGCCGAAAGCAGCCATGAAGAAAAAGCTGCCGACCAGCGACACGGGTATGGCGACGAGCGGAATGAGGGCGGCCCGCCAAGTCTGTAGGAACAGGATTACCACCAGCACGACCAGCACGATCGCCTCGCCGATCGTGTCGATCACCGCGTCGACCGACTGCTGGATGAATTGCGTCGGATTATAAACAATCGCGTATTGAACGCCGGCTGGGAAACGCTGGGCCAAGACCTTCATCAGGTCCGTGACGCCCTTGGCGGTAGCGATTGCATTGGATCCCGGTCGCTGAAAAACAGCGAGCGCCACCGCCGGGTCGTGATCGAGATAGGAATTTGACGAATAATCGAGCGCGGCGAGTTCTACGGTGGCAACATCGCGAAGCCGCACCACGGCGCCAGGCGTCTCTTTGACCACGATCGCACCGAACTCATCGGGATTGTCCAGGCGGCCGAGCGTTTGCACAGCAATCTGGAAGGCTCCGGGACGAGAAACCGGCGGTTGATTGAGCACGCCCGAAGCGACCTGGATGTTTTGCCCCTGCAGCGCAGTCGTGACATCGCTCGCGGTCAGGCCAAGCGATTGCAGCCGGTCGGGATCAAGCCAGATCCGCATCGAATAATCGCGGCTGCCGAATACCGTGATCGAACCGACGCCATCGACCCGCGTGAGCGGATCGGTGATCTCAAGCGTGGCGTAGTTGGAAATGAACAGCGAGTTGCGCGATTTGTCCGGCGAATACAAGTGCACAACCATCATCAGGTCGGGCGAGGCCTTGCTGACGGTCACGCCGATATTGCGGACGTCGCTGGGCAGGCGCGGCTGTGCAATAGCCACGCGGTTCTGCACCTGCACCTGAGCGATATCGAGATTGGTGCCGAGATCGAAGCTGACTTGGATCGAGAATCGTCCATCGGCCGTCGAATTCGACGACATGTACAGCATGTTTTCGACGCCGTTGATCTGCTGCTCTAGCGGCGTGACCACGGTCGACGCAACGACATCGGCGTTGGCACCGGGATACTGCCCGGAAACGTTGATGATCGGTGGCGCGATCTCAGGATATTGCGCGATCGGGAGCCGCAGAAACGACACGCCGCCGAGAATGACGAAAACGATGGAGACCACGGCGGCAAAGATCGGCCGATCGATGAAAAAATGCGAAATGCGCATCTGTGTTACGCTCTACGCGCCGCTCATTTGCACTGCGGCGGGATCCGAACCAATAGTGGTGCTGCCGCTATTCTCGCCGCGCGCCGCATTTGCAATAAGATTCGGATCGGCAGTTGGATTACGTCTCATTGCGCCCTCGCTTCATCGCCGCTTTTGGGCGCCGGCGAGGCCGGAGCGTTCTGCTCGCGAGCATTGACCTTAATGCCGGGCCGCGCGTGCATGAGGCCATTGACGATCACCCGGTCACCGGCCGCAAGACCATCCTTGATCACACGCAAGCCGTCGTCGAGCTGACCGGGTCTCACGTATTTTTGGCGCACCACGCCGCCCTCATCGACAACAAGCACGTATTTGCGCGCCTGTTCGGAGGCAATCGCCTCATCGGGGACAAGCAACGCCAAATAGGGCGGCGACCCGGGCACCCGGATCCGGCCGAACATGCCCGGAGTGAAGACGCCGTCCGGGTTCTGGAACACCGCACGACCGCGAACGGTCCCTGACGATTGGTTGATGGCATTATCGACGAAATCGATGTTGCCGGTGTGCCCGAAATCCTTCTCGTCGATGAGCTTGAGCGCGACCGGCACGTTGCCATTCAGCGCCGCCACCTCCTTGCTCGCCGAAGCGAACCGCGCATAGCGCAGATAGGACTGCTCGTCGAAAGTGAATTCGAAGCGGATCGGATCAACCGAGACGACGGTCGCAAGCAGCGTGGTATTGCCGCCGGTGCCGCCGGTCACGAGATTGCCGACCGAGACACGACGATCGCCGATGCGTCCATCGATCGGGGAACGCAGTTCACTGTATGCGTCGAGGTCGAGCTCGGCCGAGTGCACCATCGCTTCCTGCGCGGCGACGGCCGCTTCGGCGACGTTCCTGGCTTGCGTGCGCTGATCGTAGGTCTGTTCGGTGATCGTTTTGTTCTGCAGCAGGCTTTGACCGCGCTCGAGGTCGGCTTTAGCAAAGGCGAGATTGGCGCGAGACTGAGCCAGATTGGCGCGCATCTGCTCAAGCACGATCTGGAACGGCCGCCGATCGATGGTGAACAGAAGATCGCCTTTCTTCACCATCTGGCCATCGGTGAAGTCAATCGCTGCGAGATAGCCGGATAGGCGTGAACGTATATCGACCGAACTGACGGCCACGAACCGACCGACATATTCGTCCTGATCGACCACGGTACGCTGCACCGGTTTGGCGACCGTGACGGCGGGAAGATTTTGCGCGGCCCCCTGCTGCTGACCCTGGCCGCAGCCAGCCAGAGCCGTGGCGAACAGCACAGCCGCAAGACGCGCCATAAGCGCGTTCACGCGCGTCTTCGGCGCGCAATTGCCGAACTTCATGATAGTCCCCTCAACTGGCCGGGCATCATAGGCATCCGCAAGCGGCAATCACACTGGCGTGCACGCTGATGCGATCTGCCGATTTCCGCCCTTCCGGCCGAACGCCGTCCTTCCCATATGTGGGGCCACTCCCGCAACTCATCAAATCGGCCGGCAAGTGCCGGCCCAGGCCTCTGATATTGCATGACGATCATCCCATTAAGCGACGCCCTGCGCAGCGGGCGAAACGCCGCGCAAGGAGCCATCCCCACGGACGATCAGGCGCTGCTTGACGCCTATTCGCGGGCGGTCATCGACGTCGTCGAACGCGTCGGGCCCGCTGTCGTGCGGCTTGCGGTACTTAACGGTAATCCCGGCCGGCCGAGCCAAAGCCGTCAACCGCGCGGCGGCACCGGTTCGGGCGTCATCGTGGCGCCCGATGGGCTGATCCTCACTAACAGTCATGTTGCCGGTGCCGCGTCCCGAATTGAAGTCACGACCGCCGATGGCCAGGATTTGCATGCACGGCTGGTCGGCGACGATCCCGATACCGACCTCGCACTCATTCGCGTCGATGAAGCGGCTACGCTGCCATCGGCGTCGCTCGGCGATTCTAAGCGCCTCAAACGTGGCCAACTCGTGATCGCGATCGGCAATCCGCTAGGCTTTGAGTCGACCGTGACCACGGGCGTCGTGTCGGCGCTGGGCCGTTCGTTGCGCTCGCGTAGCGGCCGGCTGATCGATGACGTCATTCAAACCGACGCGGCGCTTAATCCAGGGAATTCGGGTGGGCCCTTGGTATCGTCGCGTGGTGAGGTCGTTGGCATCAACACTGCGGTCATTTTGGGCGCGCAGGGCATTTGCTTTGCGGTCGCCGCAAATACCGCAAGCTTTGTGCTCGGCGAACTGGTTCGGCACGGCCGCGTGCGCCGCGCATTTATCGGAATCGCCGCGCAGCAGACCGCCGTCCCACCACTGCGCCGCCGCGCGGCAGGATTGGCCCAGGACGGGGCGGTGATGGTCGGCACCGTTGAACCGGGTTCGGCTGCGGATCGCGCGGGGCTGCGGCCCGGCGATATTGTCGTCGCACTTGACGGAGCAATCATTACCGGCGCGGACGATCTGGTGCGCGCGCTCACGGGCGACAAGATCGGCCGCACTGTCGCGGTTGATGTGTTGCGCGGGACCGAGCGGCTCACGCTCGACCTCGTACCAGAGGAGCGCCGGCGATCGGTACGGCAGTGACGCGATAGAAATCAGTTTGCATGGCGTGCTCCTTTTCTCCTGCCTCGCGCAAGCGGGGAAGGGGGACCGCACGAAGTGCGGTGGAAGGGGCGTGGGTGGCAACGCATTGCGAGTCCTCAACGTATTGCTCCGCTGCACCACTGATGCCCCCTCCACTATGCTTCGCATGGTCCCCCTCCCCCGCTGCGCGGGGGCGGATGAACGACACCGTTCTCGCGACGCGGCTGAGCGCCCGAGCTATGGCAAGCCACTGTCTCTCACGCGGCACCACCGGACATAGCCGTTCGCAGAACTTCGTCGTTTCACTCGCCTATGCCGGTGGTCCATGCTGCTGCGCCGCATTCAATGCCGGTGGAAGCACTGCATAAGCGTGACCTCTGCATGGATTGCCGGGTCTTCGCCCGGCAATGACGAAAGGAAAGAACGAAAGAAAGAAATTTGGAGGCAAAACGCCGACAGACGCAATGGGTATCAGACCGTGCCTGCGGGCACGGCCGCGCACCCATCGGGGTGCGCACGACTGTCGGCGTTCCACCGCGGCTCTCGCCAAAGGGACTTTCGTCGTCTTCGGCGCAACTTCAGGCCAGGCTTCCTGGGACGTGGCGAACAGGGTTGGCCTGTTGTGAGTGGGCGTTACCCACCCCCGCCTGTCCCTGAGTCCAGCGCGCACCGCGCACCCCGGTCATAGTGCCGAGGGGTTGATGCCCAAAGCCGCCCGGGAGCGGGTTGCAAGTCCGCCCGCGAACACCGCACTCGTCCGCGTGTGCCCCGGCTATGCCTGCCGGGCCACGTCCGAGATGGACGAGATTCGACGCTATATGTAACTGAAAAGGGGACGCATGTCAATAGCGGGTCATTGTCACGGTGACGTGATAAAAAGGATGAGACGCGCGCAATCAAAGTTGAAATTAAGACGCCTATGTCCGTGGCGAAATGGCCATTCGCTACAAATTGCGCAGCTTGCTTCACGGAAAAGCAAACACGAGCGCGTGCGTTTGTTGTTGTCGAGCGAAATCTAAATTATTGCGGCGATTAAGGAAGCAATGCCGAGTTCACGGAGTCTGACTTGTCGCTATCGCTGCCGCTGTTGGTGCTAGTCGGCTAGAGATTGGACCTCTGGCGCTATTTTCGTGCTGACGGTGTTTTGCGCCGGCCTCGGATCCGGGGCGGCCATTCTACTGCGGCGCCAGCGCAAGGCGGGCGACCGCTAGTGCCGCAGACACTCTCATGTCGGAGGTAGACGTGCATTGGACTAATATCGTGATGATCGTCGGCCTTTGCGTGACAGTTACCGGCTTGATCTTCTACGTTCGCTGTCTGTGGCGACGCGCGCGAATTGTCTCTGACAACGTTTACGTGATGACGAGCCAGCATCTCGAGAGTGCTGGCGAGCTTTGGTGCCAAGCCGCCCTCTGGGGCGGGATAGTTCTTGGGCTATTCGCCAACATCGCGGAAGAGAGGCGAAGCAGCGCATCGCTGCATAGACTCGCCTTTTCCATGGTCGCGAGCGCCGGCATGGTCTTGGTCTGGGGTGTTTGTATAGGACGCCTGAGCCTGCGACGACAGCTTAGGCTGGAAGAACGCAGGTAATGGTTCGCTGTTTCGCAACTCATGGCGGTTCTTGGCACCGGCATAGCCGTTCGAAGAACGGGTCAGCCATGGCCGGACTCGTGAGTCCTGGGCGCGCCCTCGCCGGCCTCACGCCGGTACTTCGCCCTTGAGCATGAGGCGATAGAGATAGCGGCGTTCGTTCATATCGTAGTCGGGATTGGCCTGATGCATGACGCTGCGGTTGTCCCACAGCACCCAGTCGCCAGGCCGCCATTTGTGCCGGTACTCGTATTTCTTTTGCGTCGCATGCCGCATCAGGTCGGCGATCAGCGCCAGCGCAGCCTCGTCGTCCATGCCGCCGATCGATTCGATTCGCACGGGGTTGAGGAACAGCGCCTTGCGCCCGTTCTCGGGATGCGTGCGCACCAAAGGATGAATGCCGGGCGGCGGCAGCTTGCGGCGGCTTTCCTCGGTGAGAAGGCCAAGCGGCCGCGGACTGTATTTACTGAGATAGACGTGCACAGCCTTCAGCCCGTCGATCTTGTCTTTGGTCTCGGCCGGCAAATCATCGTAGGCCCTGTGCATGTTGACATATTGCGTGTCGCCGCCATGCGACGGCAGCGCGACTGCAAACAGCGTTGTGGCCTTCGGCGGACGCGGATGGTTCGAGTGATCGGTGTGAAACGTCTCGCCCGGGATGATCCGACGGCCGTCCACGAATTCGTCGTTTGAGACATACGACACGTCGGGATGCCCGGGAACGTGGTGCTCCTTCTTGTCGTGCGGCTGCAGCTCGCCGAACAGCTGCACGGCCGATTTGAATTCATCCGGCCCGAACTGCTGATCGCGCATGACGAGAACGTGGCGATCGACGAAGGCGCGGTTCAAAGCCGCACGGATTTCCGCATCGATCGGCCGCCGCAAATCGAGACCCGTCACTTCGGCGCCGATGTGTTCGGTTAAGGGCGCAATCGTGAACAAACGCATCGATTAAGTCTCGCGCGAATTTGCCTCCACGCTATCGCGGCACGGCGCCAGGATCAATACGTCAGTGAATCGACGCAACGCCGCTTAAACACCGCAACGACTTCGAAAAATGAATCGTAAATTGTCGTTTCTGACTGGCGACTACACGTCAAACAAACAACAACCAAATAACTACCTACAAAGCGCCGTAATTCAAATTGCCGAAGGTGACGACAATTTATCTAGTATCGACCCACCGCCAAATAACAAAGGGCTGCCCCTTGCGGGCAGCCCCTCGGTAAGTCCGGCTGGTTTTACTTAATGCGGCGTGCAGCTCGCGCGGTTTCTGGTTACTCCACTCACTACTCCACGCCCGCCCGGCCAATCGGCACATAGCGGAAGGCGGCACGCCGCATTTCATCGCTGCGATAGATGTTGCGCAGGTCGACAATCACCGGCTGCGCCATGACGGCTTTGAGGCGGACAAGATCGAGCGCGCGAAACTGTTCCCATTCGGTTGCGATCACCAGGGCGTCGGCGCCTTGCGCGGCCGTATACGCGCTCTGGCAATACTGCACGTCGGGCAGAAGCGGCTTGGCCTGTTCCATGCCGGCAGGGTCGTAGCCGCGCACGCTAGCGCCGAGATCGTGCAGCGCCGTGATGAGCGGGATCGCCGGTGAATCGCGGGTATCGTCCGTATTCGGCTTGAAGGTCAGTCCGAGGACGGCGATTGTCTTGCCGCGCACCGAACCGCCGAGCGCCACAACCACCTTGCGCGCCATAGCGCGCTTGCGCTGCTCGTTGACCGCCGAGACGGTCTCGACGAGGCGTAAAGGCACGCCGTGATCGTGCGCCGTCTTGATCAATGCGCTGGTGTCCTTGGGAAAGCACGAGCCGCCGAAACCCGGTCCGGGGTGAAGGAATTTCCCGCCGATCCGATTATCGAGCCCCATGCCGCGGGCAACTTCCTGCACGTCGGCGCCAACCTGCTCGCAGAGGTCGGCTATCTCATTGATGAAAGTGATCTTGGTCGCAAGAAACGCATTGGATGCATATTTGATCAGCTCGGCAGTGCGCCGGCTAACATAAATGATCGGCGGCGCATTCAAGTAGAGCGGCCGATAAATCTCGGCGAGCACGCCACGCGCGCGCTCATCCTCGCTGCCGACCACGATGCGATCGGGATGCTTGAAATCCCTGATCGCGGCGCCCTCGCGCAGGAACTCCGGATTAGAGACCACTTGAATATCCGCGTCGGGCCGCTGCTCGCGTAAGATGTTTTCGATCTCGTCGCCGGTGCCGACCGGAACCGTCGATTTGGTGATGACGACCGCGGCGGCGGCAAGCGAGGGGGCGATCTCACGCACCGCCTGATAGACAAAGCTCAGATCGGCGTGGCCGTCACCGCGACGCGACGGCGTGCCGACGGCGATAAAGACGACATCGGCCTCACCGATACGGGATGCCTTCGCGGCAAATTCAAGCCGTCCCTGCCGCATGTTGGACTCGACCAACTCGGCCAAACCCGGCTCAAAGATCGGGATTTCGCCGCGCTTGAGCGCCGCAATCTTTGCCGCATCTTTGTCAATACAAGTTACCTGATGACCAAAGTCGGCGAAGCAAGCGCCCGATACGAGACCAACGTAGCCGGCGCCCATCATGCTCACGCGCATTGTCGTTTCCTATTTGCTGTCAGATTCGATCGGGGCCGGTGGCCGGCGGCGATACGCCTTCCAATTGGTCGAGGGTTGCTACCGGGGCGCTCTTTGCGCTGCCACGCATCAGCGACAGCCAGCGGCGGCCGAACAGCGCGAGCACCAGCCCGCCATAAACCAAACCGCCGAGCAGCATCAACAATGCCAATTCCGATTCGTCGCGAAACTTGGACCACGAGGATAACAGCTCCGCGACAAGCGGGGCTGCGATCGCCAAGACCACAGCGAGCACGAGCGCCGCCGCGGCGAGTTTGATGAGCGACTTGCCCAATTCCGTGTCGGCGGCGATGAGCCGCGCCCGAGCGGCAAAGTAGAGCACCAAAATAAAATTAAGCCATGCTCCGATCGAGGTAGCAAGCGCGAGTCCCACTTGCGCCAACGGAAACATCAGCGCGAGTTTGCAAACGATGTTGACGGCTGTTCCGATCAATGCCGCCTTTACCGGCGTCGCCGTATCGCCGCGCGCAAGAAACGGCGCCACGATGCTGCGGATGAGGATGAATGGGATAAGCCCGATCGTGTAAGCCATAAGCGTCAGCGCCGCGGCATGCGCGTCGGCGGCGGTGAAGGCGCCGCGCATGAACAAAGCGCGCATGATCAGCCCCGGAACGGTCAGGAAGGCGGCCACACAGGGCAGCGCGAGCAGCAGCGCAAATTCAATGGCGCGATTCTGCGCCGAGTGCGCGCCAATCTCATCGCCCGCGGCGAGCCGCTGCGTCATTTCCGGCACGAGGACCGTGCCAATGGCGATTCCGATCACCCCAATCGGCAGCTGATCGATCCGATCGGCGTAGTACAGCGCCGAGATTGCGCCAGCCGGCAAGAAGCTTGCAATGATGGTGTCGGCAAACAGCGCGAGCTGCGTGCCTGCCGAGCCGAGCGTAGCTGGAAGCAGCGCCTTGAAGAAGCGTCGTACATCTTTGTCCCAGTGCGGCGCGCGGAACCAAGTTAGGGCGCCGGCATAGAGGCTATCGCCGCCGACCAGAACAGCCTGCAGAATACCCGAAATCAGCACGCCCCAAGCCGCAGCATAGCCCGCGCCCGGAAACCAAAACGCGAGCGCAAGCGTCGCCATCATGGTGAGATTGAGAAGGATCGGCGCCGCGGCCGCAGCCGCGAAGCGATGCAGGGCATTGAGAATGCCGCTCCACAAGGTCACCAGCGTGATGAGCAGCAGGTATGGGAACGTGATCCGGGTCAACGAAACCGCAAGTGCGAATTGCTGCGGCTCACGCGCGAAGCCCGGCGCCAGCAATTCGATCGCCTGGGGCGTGAATACCAGTGCCAGCGCCAGCAGGACGACCTGTGAGGCAAAAAGCAATGTGAAGATCCGGTCGCCGAACTGGTTCGCCGCGGCGGCGCCATCTTGCGTCCGGATACGCGCATAGGCGGGAATGAAAGCGGCGTTGAAGGCGCCCTCTGCGAAGATCGCGCGAAAATGATTTGGCAGCCGGAACGCAACAAAGAATGCATCGGCAACGGGACCCGCTCCGATCATTGCCGCGAGCATGATGTCGCGGAGAAAACCGGTGAGGCGGGAGGCGAGAGTGTAGCCGCCTACCGTGAGAATCTTGCCGATCATCGAGAACTATTCACGCCGCCGCTCCTGCCCGCGAAGTCGGATGCTCGGGCGCGAGGCGGTCTAGTGCCGCGAACCCGAAGTTCGCACAAGTTTGCGGAGCGCTCGGATGCGAACTTCGGGTTCAGAGGCGGCGCTACAAGCATAGAGTTGCCAGTGTCCTTATCGATTCCGAAGTTCGTACGAGCGCGGCGCAAATGTTTACGAACTTCGGAATCGGGACACTAGCTGCTG
>JBASAH010000398.1:0-8623 GCA_049650505.1 Xanthobacteraceae bacterium | reverse complement strand
GGCCAAGCCATAGCCGCGGCCGACCGCGATCACTTCGGCGCCGGCATCGCGCGCGCGCTGCGGCGTGCCGTCGCTGCTGCCGCCATCGGCTACAATGACGCGATCGACAACACCGTGCGGCATTTCGGCAATGACGGCGGCGATCGACTCGGCTTCATTAAACGTCGGAATGATAACGGCGACGGATTGCTTCACTGCGGTATGTGGCGTTCCCGTAGCGATCTCTTCAACCTCGTCATTGCCGGGCTTGACCCGGCAATCCATGCCGACGCTTCGTTTGGAACGCGCAACTGTTAAGTTATCCACGCGGCACCTCAGCATGGATACGCGGGTCAAGCCCGCGTATGACGAATGAGAAATAGTGTTGTCTGCGAAATTCGCTACAGGCTCCAGCGCAAGCCGCAACTGGCGCAGGCTTCCGGCGGTACGTTGGATTTGAGCGCCTTGCGGAAATCGCGATAGGCCGGCCCGGTCCAGATCTCGCGCAGCGTCTGCTGGGTAGCGTCGCCGAGCGTATAATTCTCGTAGCCGCGCTGCGAGAACGGCGCGATGCAGCACGGCAGGGCGCGCCCATTGGCGGTGAAATACATTACGGTCCAAGGCCGCCGGCAAAGCGACCACGGCGAGCCGTTGTCGCTCCGCTTGAGACTAATGCCCGGCTCGGATGCGCCGCCGGAAGCGCTAAACGTAATGCCGAGCTCGTCCGCCAGCGCAGTGGCGCGGTCGATATGGATCGCTTCCTCGGCGGAAAGCTGCTCATACAACGCCTGATCGGGGCGGGCCATGCCGATGGCCTTTTCTTTGAAGAATACCAGCCGCTGCAAATGCACTTCCTTGACGCCGGTCTCCGCGGCGACACGGACGAAATCGGGTAATTCCTCGATTGTCTCGCGCAAGCCGGTGAGCCATGCCGACACTTGCGGCTTGGCATGGCCTTCGCGCTCCTGCAACTCGCGGAACGCCCGCACGTTTTTCAGGATCCGATGGAAGTAGTTCTTGCCGCGAATGGCGCGATAGGATTCCGCGTTGGCGGCGTCGAACGACACGCGCAGCTCGTCCAACCCGGCGGCGATCAGGGCGCGCCCGTTTTTCTCGTTGAGCACCGTGCCATTGGTGTTGAACAAGACATAAGTGCCGCGATCCTTCAGATAGCGCACCATGCGCGGCAGGTGCTTGACCAGCATGGGCTCGCCGACGCCGTGCAGAACGGCGCGCTGCAAATGCGGAATCTGGTCGACGATCGAGGTGAACAGCTCCCAGCTCATATCGGCCGGCGGCTCGAGCTCCTCGTAGGTGCGCGGGCAGGTGGTGCACAACAGATTGCAGCGGTTGGTCGTTTCCAGATAAAGGCAGACCGGATGGTGCTGCGGGGCGTCATCCTCCGTCGTCACGTCTTCAAAATATCGCGTCGGGTCGATCGTCCCCTTGGTCGCAGCGGTTTGCATAAATTAATTCATCCCCTGAAAAATTGGAGCAAGCATTGCCCGTCAGGCGCGGATTTCATCGGTTTCGAACGCGCGCGCGCCAAGTCGCCCGAAGTCGCGAGCGCGTGCAAGCTCGTTCATCAGTTTCGCGGCGTGCACGGCATAATGTGGCGCAGCCAAATTTTGCGGCGCAGCTTTCGCCGCGCAGTCGCGAAGCTCCGCCTGCAGGCGGCGCAAGCCGTCGATGTCGTCAACGTCGTACCACGCCGGCAGCATGTGAACGTCCAAACCGATCTCGCGGGCGCGTGCCAAGCTCTGCTCCGCGACCCGCTCGGTGCTCCAAGCGATATCTTCGAACATGCGGCGGTGCGCGAATTTAAGACCCAAGAGGTAATAGCCGCCGTCGCTTGACCGGCCGAGCACGGCGCGATCGCCCGGCCGTGCCAACACTTCGGCCGTCTCGACCAGAAACGCGGTCGGCAAAGTTGGACTGTCGGCATTGAGCAGGACCGCGCCACCGTGGCCGCGCGCCAGAATTTCGCGGATAGTGTGGAACAGGCAATCGCCGAAATTCGGCAGCCACGCTTCGATCAAGCCGATCGATTGCGGCAGAATACGGCGAAAGAAGTCAGCCGAGCCTGGCGGGCCATAAGCCGCATAGCCGACTATTGCGGCCCGCCCGTTGGCGCCGCGACCGGCGAGGACAAGATTGTCGGCGACGTCCTGCAAAAAGGCGGTGTTGAGATCGGCCGCTTGATCGTAGGTGAGCGGTGGAACCAAACGGGTCTTAGCGCGGCCGGGCATGGACGCCTTGGCCATGAAAGCGATGCCGCAAGAGGCGACAGAACAATCGCCGATCGAAACCGTTCGATCGCCAATTGGCTTTCCGTTGAATCGATTCGCATCGTTCATGCGGGCCCCCTGCAATTCATCCGGCAATGTAATCGGTCCTGCTTGCCAAAGTCGCGCGCACCGCGCCAATCACTTCCGGCTCACCCGGTACAAACCCGCAAACACCAAAAAGTTATCGGCTTCACAAAGTCGTGATCGCATGATCGGGTGATGCGCCGCGCTGAAAGATGCGCCGTGCTCATCTGACATGATCCGCGGTCGCACCCGGCTTTCATTTTTCCGCCAAGAAGACCTCATCAAAAATCCTGCGCGGCTTTGTGAAGCGCCGTGGTTTGCGCATGGGTTGCGTGCGATAGACCGCAATCGTACTGTGCTCACGCGCAGTGCGGCGCCCGCGGCGGGATCTGTGGTCGCGAGCGCGCCGCGCTAAGCCAAGCATGACCGCTTAATTACAGCCCTGTTGATTACAGTTCTGTGTCGTCAACAGAACTTGCTTTAGAACTTGCTTTGGGTCGAAACAAAACGCTGTTCGTAACAAGGCTTGGTCGTAACAAGAGTTGCGGATATCTCCGATGGCACAGGCGACCGCATCGTCCAAACGCAGCCTACCGCGCCGCCTGCATCCATTGCCGCTGCGGATCATGCATTGGATCAATGCCGTCGCCATTTTCATTATGATCGGCAGCGGCTGGAAAATTTATAACGACGACGTTCTTTTCAGCTTCCTGCGTTTTCCCGATGCCATCGTGATCGGCAAGTGGGCGCAATATGGCCTGCAATGGCATTTCTTCGGCATGTGGATTTTCGTGCTCAATGGCATTGCTTATCTCAGTTACGGCATCCTCACCGGGCGTTTTCGGCAGAAACTGCTTCCAATTTCGGTTCGCGAAGTTTTCGTCACCGTCGGCGAGGCGTTACGGTTTCGGCTGCGCCATGACGACCTGACCCACTACAACGCCGTGCAGAAGGTGCTCTATCTCGGCGTCATGCTGATCGGGATCCTGATCGTGATTTCCGGCTTGGCATTGTGGAAGCCGGTGCAATTCTCCGAGCTCGCCGGTTTGTTCGGCAGTTTCCAGAACATTCGGCTCGTGCACTTCTTCTGCATGACGGCAATCGTCGTCTTTATCGTCGTGCACGTGACGCTTGCCGTACTGGTGCCGCAAAGCCTCGTCGCCATGGTCAGCGGCGGACCGGCGATCAAGGATGAAGCGCCCGATGGCGATTCTACCGCGCCAGAGATGAAAACGCCGCATTGACGGAGCAATACATGGCTATCCGCACCCGCACTCCGTCGTTGTTTCGGCCGCGCACGCCGATCGATCAGGGTGTGCTTACTGAAAATCGCAAGCTCGTTGCGGACATCGATCGCCGCGGCCTCCTGCGCGGCGCTGTCAGCCTCGGCGCGCTGACGATGCTGACGGGCTGTGATGTCAGCGAAATCGATTCGGTGCAGAAGGGCTTGCGCGCGGTTTCGGCGTGGAACGACGGCGTGCAGGAGACGATCTTTCGGGCCAATCATCTGGCGCCGACATTCAGCCCTGCCCAGGTGAAAAAGCCGCCGCGGTTTAACGCCTATTATCCCGTCGAGGACGTCAAGCCGGTCGACGGCGCGACCTGGACGCTGGAATTGGCCGGCCGCATCGAAGACAAACGGCCGTGGAGCGCACAGCGGCTCTACGCGCTACCCGAGCAGGAGATCATCATCCGGCACGTTTGCGTCGAGGGCTGGGACTATATCGGCCAATGGTCCGGCCCGAACTTGCGCGATTTTTTGCAACGTGTCGGCGCCGACCTTTCCGTGAAATATATCTATTTCATTTGCGCCGACGATTATACCGAAAGCATCGATATGCCGACCGCATTGCATCCGCAGACTATCCTCGCGACCAAATATGCCGGCGAGGTCATCGGCGATCCGTTCGGTTATCCGCTGCGGCTGCGCACCTCGACCAAGCTCGGCTACAAGAACGCGAAATGGATCAAGGCGATCGAAGTGTCCAACGAATTTCGCGAGACCTACTGGAGCGAGCGCGGCTTCAACTGGTACGCGGGAATCTGAGTTAGCCCGATGTCCGCGATGTGGCTGCTATCGAGCGTAAAGCGGACGTGACGCGGACATAGTCCGAAGACCGCTGATGACCTATCTGCGACATCACTCATCGTCAAACCGGAGCGAGTCTTCACGACCGGCTCGCATACATCAACTGGCGGAGTCCAACTGGACTGGTCACCGGCGGTATCCAGCCCAAATTAATCAAGGGCGACGGGTTGGCAACGAGCGATCCTGAGAACCGCCGGTACAACTCTTCTAGGCCAACCGAGCGGAGCGCGAGTTCTAGTATCACCGGGGGAAGTGGAAAAATATTCGGCGGCCGCCCAAGTCCCTGCCGCATGGCCGCGATCATTTCGCCGACCGTCAACGCCTCTACATCAGCGGTAATGAAAGCTCGTCGCAGCGGCCCATGCACCTTCAGCACGGTCTCTACCGCTGCCGACAAATTTTCCAACGCAAGCAGCGAGCGCCGGGCAACGATGCTGTGTAGCGGCAGCGGAAATGGGGATCGAGCGAGTTTCATTAGTTGCGCCATGTTGCCCTTGACGCCGCTTCCATAGACCAGCGCTGCTCGCAGTGATACCCAATCAAGATCGAGTTCTGCCAACCCGCGTTCGGCTGCGAGTTTGGACCTTCCATAGGCATCAGTCGGCTTCGGCTCGGCCTCCTCAGTCAGCACCACCTCGGCCGTTGGTCCGCATTGCGCGCGGATCGAGGAAAGAAACACGAAGCGCTTCGCCCCGGCTCGTCGTGCCGCCCGAGCGAGACCGATCGTTGCTTCCGTGTTCAGTGCGCGATAATCGTCCTCGGGCACGCCAGACGCGCCGTGCGTGAAGCCTGCCGAGTGGATCACAGCATCTACCCCCTCCAGCGCCGCCGACATATTTCGCGGTCGAGTGAGATCGCCTATTACCGCGCTTGCGCATTCAATCGGTACGGAAGCGGGCCGGCGCAACAGCACCCGCACTCGGTAGCCGCGCTTCGGTAGTTCGCGTAGCAGGTGTTGGCCGATGAAGCCGGTAGCTCCCGTAAGCGCGAGCAGCATTTAGGCGTCTCTTCCGAACTGTAGATCTCGTTTAGGCGCGATTTTGACGCGGACATCGCCGCGCATCTTCGTGGAGGACTGTCCCACAAAGTTGGCATGGATGCGCTACTTTTGTCCTTCCGCGAGCGGCGGTGACTTCGCATAAATCCGCCAGCGGCCCTCGCGGCTTTCCGCCAGCCGATAAACGGCGCTTGCGGCAAACGGGTCCTGAGTCCAGGCGCCATCCTGCGGCACCAGGACAACGACATCGCAACCATATTTCGTCGCGAGCTCGCCGACATCCGCCGGCGCCGCTTGACCGGCGAAGACGCGAATAAATTGGCGGTTGATCGCCTCGCGGCGCTCCGGCGGCAGCGGCGCGAACGGAATCGCCATTTCACGGCCGGCAAAACACGAATTACGATCGGCAAGGAGCGCCCAGGACATATTCCCCGGCCACGGCGTGAGGTCTTGCAAATATAATGGATTGTTGGCGATCCGCGCGTTGGCAGGAGCGTAGCGCCGCAGTGCGCTCCATAATTCCGGCGCCTGGGCGAAGACGGACGCGTCGGCCGCGGCGTTGCCGCGCCAATTGGCGTAGATCATCGCGGCGGTATCGGGCAGGCTGAGGATCAGTCCGCCGAACGCGACGGCGGCAATTGCAGCGCGCACGGCGCGATCCGGGGCGGCGACTATTCCCGCGGCGGCGGCCGTGATCAAGATCACGGCGGCCGGCAATATCGCGCGCAAGCCCAGATCGTTGTTGTCGCCGAGCGCGCTAACGAGCAGCCACGAAATCGCCAGGCCCGCCACGGCCAGCACGCAGAACAATTGAACAGCCGTCCTTTCCGGACCGGGCGCGGCGCGGCGCAACAGGACGATCAGCGACAGCGCGCCGGCAATGAAAGTGGCCGGAAATTCCAGCGGCAGCAGAATGAGCCAATACGCCGGCGCATCGAGGATGCGGCGCAGCGTTGGCGGAAACATATCGCCGAGCACTTCGAAATGATGCACGCCAATGGCGCCGCCGGCTTCGCGCCCGGCGACCATCGCAAACTGATCGTGAATGAAAGGGGCGGCGACGCAGAGCGCGATCAGGGCGGACGCCGTCAAGCCGAGGCCGGCGGTGAGCCGGCGCTTTGTCTCGATAGCCGCAAAGAGCAACGGCGCCGACACGACGGCGGCGATTGCAAATGTGACGCCGCCCACAAAAGCCGAGCTTTCGAAACCGGCGGCTACGAGCAGTGCCAAAGTCGGCACGTAGCCGAGATTTTGCCGTTGTGCATAGTGCACCAGCAGCACCATCGCCGCGATGACGCATGACGCCGACATAAGATGCTGCGGCACCCAAGCCGCTTGAAACAGCCAGCCGGCCAAGCCGGTCGGCGACTGCAGGAACGGCGCCAGCTCATAGTTGCCGAACACAATACTGAGAACTTCACGCAACGAGGCGCTCGCCGCCAACGCCACAACCAGGATTGCAGCACCTCCTCGTTTGCTCAGCCACACCGCCAACGCCATCATCAAGAGCAGCGAAGCAAAAGCGGTGAACCAAGTTAGGCCGATATCCGCCTCCCAGCCGCCGATACGCAAGGGCAGCGCCAGTTCCGCCGCGCTGAAATGCCAGAGGTAGTAATAAGCGAGCCGTCCGGCGGCGCCGGCCGTGCCGAATACCGGGTTGACCGGCGGCAAGCCCTGGCGCGTCATCGCATCGATGATGGCGATTTTTGCATGATCGAAGATCGGCGCGGCAAGGTGCACGCCCCGCTCGGAAAATTTTGGCAGGAGCGCGAGCGCCGGCGCGAGCGCGATGACGCCAGCGGCGGCGAACCACCATGGCTTGACGCTCAGCTCCGGTTTCGATGCCGTGCGCGGCGGCCGTCGTAGCAACCATATCCCGGCGATCGCCAAGCACGGAGCCGCCAAACTCACCACGGCGCGCGCGGAAAATCCGAGCAGGGTCAGGATCGGCAGCGTCGTCGCGCTAAAGACGGCCCAACCGATGACCGGCGCCGCGCCGATCGCAAGCACGCGCGGCAACAGATGGCGCGCGATGGCGTAGCCGAGCACCGTCCAGAATGCAATTCCGATCAGCGCACAAAGAACAGCATTGAGCGGCGATGCCATTGGAGTGTCATGGGAATGTGCTAGCGGCTTTGCGAAAGCGAGCGTTGCAAAAGTATTCGCGGCAGCGTTACGCCGCTTGCATCAGCGATTGCACTTTGGGCCAGGGATCGGGCGCAAGATTGCGGAACGGCGCCCAGTCCGTCTCGGACATGCGACCGACGAGTTCCGCCTTGACGGAAGGCCGCTCGCGCATGCGCGCCCACCAATCGCCGATCCGGGGATAACGGTCCAACAGGCCGGTCAGCTTGAGCAGTTCGAGCCGAAGGATATAGGGAATGACGGCACACTCGGCATTGGAAAAGTTGTCGCCGGCAAGACATCGGCCACTTTGCAGCGACTCGTCCATCCATGACAGCAATTTATTGTGGTGAGCGATCGCGTCGCTGACAAATTCCGAATCGAGCCCGTGCTCGATGACGCTGCGTTTACATTCGGCGCGGCGCTTGAGCGGCGTCTTGTTGACCTCGGCAAGCCACGCTTCGCGTGGCATTTTCAGAAAATTCGGCCGGAATGCCGTGGCAAAGGTCAATATCATGCATGAATTGTGCACGTATTCGTCGATCAGCTTGTTGTACAACCGCGCGCGATGGCGCAGCTGCGGCTCACGCGGCATGAGCGGTGGATCAGGAAACGCGTCGTCGAGATAATAGAGAATGAGCGAGGACTCGATGATCGGCTTACCGTCGTGCACGAGCGTGGGGACGACGCCATTGGGGTTGAGCTTGCGATAGGCCGGATCGTGCTGATCCCCGCGTAGCGTAAGAAGATGCTCTTTGACGTCGAGCGCCTTCTCCTTGAGCGCGATGCGTACTTTTTGCGCGCAGACCGAGTTGATATTGTGATAATGTTCGAGCACGCCGTCCTCCCGAGCGATTATGCGTTTCTACACGATGCGTTTCTAGACAATCCTGGTCTCGTTCGCGGCGGGAGTCGAATAATTCTTTTGTTACCTTGACGGCGCCGGTTGAAATAGCGGTCCTGGTGAGCACAAAGCGGTCCATGCGCGGAGCAAATAGCCCAGCTCGAACGGCAAGTCGCGAACATCGCGCCGGGCCCGCAAAGCGGTCCGACCGGGCCGCAAGGGGTCGGCGCGCAGCTGCATCGTCAGCCCACACCGGGCTCGGTCGCGCAAGCCGAGCG
>JBASAH010000397.1:0-2873 GCA_049650505.1 Xanthobacteraceae bacterium | reverse complement strand
ACTTTCACATCGGCGGAGCATTTTCTCCAATCTGATGTGATCGCGGAGACGACATGCCTGATTACTGACTTGCAAATGCCCGGACTAAACGGCCTTGAGTTGCAGGAAGCGCTGCGATCGCGGGGACATCGCACGCCGGTCATAGTGATTACCGCCTTTCCAAATGAGATCCACCGGAAGCGGGCGCGCCATGGCGGGGCGGTCGGCTTTCTGAGCAAGCCGTTTGATGAAGCATCACTGATTGGCTGCCTGACTGTCGCAATCAAGCTGCGAGAGCTGGATGCTGAGGGAGAAATCGACCTGAAGGCGATGCCGACAGTGAGCCGCCGCAGCCGGGCATGATGCCCCGCGATAGATTGTCGGTCGCCCTCCGGAATGTCGCCCTTTGGCCCAAAGCGGACATTCCAGTGTCGCCCCTCAATGTCCGCTTTCGGGGGTAAAGCGGACATGAAAATTTAAGAGCGTCACGTCCGCTTTTGACCCAAAGCGGACATTGTTGCTGCCCAAGTTGGTCCGGCCAACTCGTGTCGCCGCGCTTGAGCGCCTCTAGTGCAGCTTGGCACCGGCCTGCACAGTTTCGGTCTGCTCGGTCTGCACGGGTTCGGCCTGCACGGCCTGCACAGGTTCGGTCTGCACAGGTTCGGCCTGCACAGGTTCGGCCTGCACGGCCTGCACAGGTTCGGTCTGTACAGGTTCGGCCTGCACGGCCTGCACAGCTTCGGTCTGCACCGGTTCGGCCTGCACGGCCTGCACAGGTTCGGCCTGCGGCTGGCTCTCTGGCGGCATCGGCGCGATGATGAGGAAGAAGAGGCCGATGCCGGTGATGATGTGAAGGCGCTTCATCGTTCGCTTTTTAATCCATTGCTGTCGCATTCGCCCTGGATTTCCGGCAGCTTGCTTAAGATCGCCTAAACGTCTGCCGTCACTTTTGACTATGGCGGCACGCTGGGTTTTTTCAGAATTTGACTAGACCGGCAGGCGGAGCGTGAAGTGCATCGTCGTGGCCAACGAGCGCAACCGCGTACTGTCGCCAAAGTAGCCAAGATGCCTTTGCATTAGGCGCCAAACCACTCCGGGTGCTGCGTGAGTACCACGACGCTGCAGGAAAACATCAACAGACAGACGATCTGGAGCAGCAGCAGTAAGTAATTTTCATCGGCCATGTCAGCGATCGAGCAATCCGCGTGCCAGATGGCCGAGTTCGCCGAACGCCTAAAAAGCTTCACAAAAAAAATAGCCCCAGCCGAACGTGTAGCGGCCGATTTTTCTTGGACTGCCTATCACCGGCGGCAGTCTTCAGATGCCCGCTTTTGGCCCAAAGCCGACGTGTAAATATCGCCGTTCAATGTCGCTTTCGGAGGTAAAGCAGACATCGAAATTTAAAAGCGTCACGTCCGCTTTTGATCTAAAGCGGACATCGGCAATGCGTTTGCCGTGACGCCAAACCAAACTGCGTTTCCGATGTGCTTAATGCCGCTAGCGCCGGCGATAGTGCAACGCCACGATGCCCGATTTGAGCCGTGTCGCGGCCACGAACTTCAGGAGCAATGATGGCTGCAGGCCGGAAAACAAGAACGGACCGTGCCCGGCCACCACAGGGTGGACCACGAAGCGATATTCGTCCACGAGGTCCAGGCGCTGAAGCGCGGCCGAAAGCTTGGGGCTACCCACCAGCAGTCCGCGCGGCGTGACCTTCTTCAACGCCTTCACCGCTTGGGTCAGGTCCCCGTCGACGTGATGCGTGTTGCTCCACGGGAAGTCGCGGCGGGTCGTCGAGACCACGTACTTGGGCTTGGCTTCGAGCTTCTTCGCCCAGTCCCGGTTAGACGGTGTCGCCTTCGGGTCTCGCGCCACTTGGGGCCAGGCGTCCTCCATAAGCTCGTAGGTCCGGCGCCCGAAGAGCATCGCTCCCGCCGCGTCCATCACGCGGGTCCAGTAGCGGAGCATCTCGTCGTCGGCGACCATTTCGCGGTGGTCGCAACACCCGTCCAGCGTCACGTTGAGCGCGAAGGTCAAAAGTCCCATGGCGCTGACTCTCTCCAGGCTGCGTATCGCTTCAAGGCTTCTTTTTATTGCGGCGCGGAATGTCCGAATCTGGCCCTTAGCGGACATTGCGATGCCGCCGAGCGATGTCCGCTTTCAGGGGTAAAGCGAACATGAAGCGGACATCACACGATGTCCGCTTCTGACCCCAAAGCGGACATGCAGGACCTCACTCAATCACCTCGTCGGCGCTCGCCCGCACCCTCACCCGCCGCCCAGCCGCTGCGCCATCAGCACGATGGTCTTGCGGTAGACCTCGGAGTGATTCCACTCACGCATCGCCACCTCGAAATTCGGCGTGCCCGCGGTAAACGGCGCGCCGGCCCGCCAGCCATTGGTCTTGAGCAGATTGGCGGTCGAGGCCAGAACATCTGGAACGGAATGGCGCAGATCGACATGGCCGTTGCCGTCGTAGTCGACGCCGTACTTGATGTACGACGAAGGCAGAAACTGTGTCTGGCCGATCTCGCCAGCATAGGCGCCGATGAGATCGCGCAACGGCAGATCGCCGCGCTGGACGATCTGCAGGGCGGCGATAAGCTCGCGCTGGAACAGCTCGGCGCGGCGGCAGTCATGCGCCAGCGTCGCCACCGTGCGGATCACCGGCAGCTTGCCCATGTCGCCGGTGCCGTTGTCGCTTTCCAACGTCCAGACCGCCACAATCACCGGCGCGGGCACGCCGAATTGCTGCTCGCCTGTATCAGTTTCCTGGCGCGGCTGATGCGGGCCGGGATGACCCGGGTGGCGGCGTATTCCTCGAAGCTCTTGGCGTGGAACATGCCGCGCTGGCGGCGGTCGAAGGCGAGGACGGCGGGGTCGGGCGTCAGGCC
>JBASAH010000396.1:0-2968 GCA_049650505.1 Xanthobacteraceae bacterium | reverse complement strand
GTAGTCGTCTTCACGCTGGTCAAATTGAAGCCGAGCCGTTCACTGGCGACCTCAAAGCGCCTGCCGATCATCCAGGCGATCGGGCCGGAACCGGTCATGCGCTTGCCCCAGCTCGAATCGTAATCCTTGCCGCCATGCGTCTCGCGAATGAGATTGATGACGTGGCGGTAACGGTCCGGGAAATTTTCGATCAACCATTGACGGAACAGGTCTTTAAGCTCCAGCGGCAGCCGCAGCAGGACATAGCCAGCGTGGCGCACGCCGGTTTCCGCGACCGCCTCCAGGATGCGCTCGATCTCGGCATCATTGATCGCCGGGATCACCGGCGCCACCAAAGCCGACGCCGGCACGCCCGCTTTCACCAATTCACGCAATGCGCCAAGCCGGCGCGGCGGGCTCGAAGCGCGCGGTTCCATGACGCGCGCCAGCTTGGGGTCGAGCGTGGTTACCGAGATCGCCACCTTGACGAGGTCGCGTTTGGCCATGCGCGTGAGGATATCGAGATCGCGCAACACCAGCGCCGATTTGGTGACGATGCCAATCGGGTGGCCGGCCCTGTCCAACACTTCCAATATTCGTCGCATGATTTGATAGCGGCGTTCGATCGGCTGATACGGATCGGTGTTGGTGCCGATCGCAATTGTCTTCGGTGAATAATCAGGCGCCGACAATTCGCGCTCGAGAAGCTCGGGCGCATTCGGTTTCATGAACAGCTTTGATTCGAAATCCAGTCCCGGCGACAGGCCGAGATAGGCGTGCGTCGGTCGCGCGAAACAATAGACGCAGCCGTGCTCGCAGCCACGATAAGGATTGATCGAACGATCGAATGAAATATCCGGCGAATCGTTGCGGCTGATGATCTTGCGGGTAGCGTCGGCCGTCACCGTAGTCTTGAACGGCGGCAGTTGTTCGAGGCCTTGCCAGCCGTCATCGAACGCAACCCGCGCCAGCGGCTCGTAACGACCGGACGCGTTCGAGGCCGTGCCGCGGCCGCGCCTGCGGTCGCGATCGAGGGTTGCACCCATTTCGCCCGCCGGCGTGGAGGGCAGCGGTGCCGGCGGGCGTCTCAAGGCGGATGAGCGACTCATAACCAGAGCTCCAGATATGAGCCTAACGCGATGACGTGAACAAAACAAGAACAACTTATTGTGATCGCTTCCGATCGCATCTGGGCTAACCATGCCAGATACTTGACTTAGTCAAGTATCTGTCCGACGCTTGCATCCATGTCCGTGCTCCAGCATGGCGAGAATGAGGTCGTGGATCGGGTCGCGACCATGCGCCGTTTCAACCGCTTCTACACGCGACAGATCGGCGTGTTGCGGAAAAGGTTTCTCGATAGCCCCTACTCGCTCGGCGAAGCCCGCGTGCTCTATGAGATCACCGGTAACGGCGCGCCGACCGCAAGCGAGATCGCACGCAACCTCGACCTCGATCCCGCTTATCTGAGCCGCCTGCTGCGCAATTTCGAAAAGCGCGGATTGATCCAACGGCGGACCTCGCCGAAAGACGGCAGACAAAGCCATCTGACGCTTTCCGCCCGCGGCAGGAAATCGTTCATGCCGCTCGATGCCCGCTCGCAGCGCGACACGGCGGCGATGCTGGCAAAACTCGCGCCGGCGGATCAGGCGCGGCTGATCGCGGCGATGTGTACGATCGAGAGGCTGCTCGGCCGTCGCTTTGCCGCAGAACCAGCACTGCAGCGAAGTTATGTTTTACGGCCGCCCCGGCCCGGCGATTTCGGCTGGATCGTGAAACGCCATGCCGAGCTTTATGCGCAGGAATATCGCTGGGTCGAACCGTTCGAAGGCTTGTGCGCGCAAATCGTGGCCGATTTCGTCAACAAATACGATCCAAGCCGCGAGTGCTGCTGGATCGCCGACATAGATGGCGAGAATGTCGGCACGGTGATGCTGGTGGATGATGGCGCGGCGGTTGCGCGATTGCGCCTGCTACTGGTCGAGCCGAAAGCGCGCGGGCTTGGCATCGGCGCGCGATTGACAGACGAAGCAATTCGCTTCGCCCGCGCCGCCGGCTACCAAAAAATCACTTTATGGACCCATAGCGTGCTTACCGCTGCGCGACAGATCTATCAAAAAGCGGGTTTCAAGCTGATGCGCAACGAGGAGCGCCAAAGCTGGGGCCAGCCAGTGGTGAGCGAACATTGGGATTTAGAACTTTGAGAAACTAGGCGGTTGCGCCTCTTGCCTTGGCACGGCGCAGATGCTCGTCCAGCCGCGGCATGATCTCGACGAAATTGCACGGGCCGTGTCGATAATCGAGCTGGTGCACCAGGATTTCGTCCCAGGCGTCCTTGCAGGCGCCGGGCGAGCCCGGCAGGCAGAAGATATAGGTCGAGCCGGCGACGCCCGCCGTCGCGCGCGACTGGATCGCCGAGGTGCCGATTTTCGGAAAGCTTATCACCAGGAACAATGCCGAGAACGCATCCATCTTTTTTTCGAATAATGGCTCGACCGCTTCCGGGGTGACGTCACGGCCGGTAAATCCAGTGCCGCCAGTCGTGATGATGACGTCGATCATCGGCTCGGCAATCCAGGCTTTGACCCGCGCGCGGATCGCTTCGACGTCGTCGGGCACCAGGCTGCGTTCGGAAACCCGATGTCCCGCAGCGACGATGCGCTGCACGAGCAGCGCGCCCGATTTATCATCCTTGAGCGAGCGGCTGTCGGAAATCGTCAGCACCGCGAATTTCAGCGGCACGAATTGTTTGGACTCGTCGATCCCCGCCATCGCTTTTCCTGGCTCGCTCCTGGCCCCGATTAGAGCACCTTTCGTGGCAATTAACAAAGTGTTTCCCGGCAGTTATTGCCTACTGCCAGGGCTTCGCGGTTAAGCCGTTTTTTACCTTGCCCCGGCATGATCGCGGCCGTCGGTTTGTAGGTCCCGCGTCGCCGACCGCGTCGCCTGAGTCAGAGTTCTGAGTCATGGTTGTGTCGCGTCGCGGGGC
>JBASAH010000395.1:0-2844 GCA_049650505.1 Xanthobacteraceae bacterium | reverse complement strand
CGCGGCCATTTCCACGCCAATCTCGATCCGCTCGGGCTTGAAGCGCCGAAGAACGAGGAAGAGCTCGATCCGCGATCTTACGGTTTCGGCGAGGGCGATCTCGATCGCCGCATCTTTCTCGACAACGTGCTCGGGCTCGAATTCGGCACCGTGCGCGAGATCGTCGGCATTTTGCGCCGGACCTATTGTCAGACGCTCGGCGTGGAATTCCTTCATATCTCCAGCGCCGCGCAGAAGAGCTGGATCCAGGAACGCATCGAAGGCCCGGACAAGGAGATTACGTTCACGCGTGAAGGCAAACGCGCCATCCTCAATAAACTGGTCGAAGCCGAAGGCTTCGAAAAATTCTGCGATGTCAAATTCACCGGAACCAAACGCTTCGGACTGGACGGCGGCGAAGCGATGGTTCCTGCGCTCGAGCAGATCATCAAGCGCGGCGGCGCGCTCGGCGTTCGTGAAATCGTGGTCGGCATGCCGCACCGCGGTCGGCTCAACGTGTTGGCGCAGGTCATGGCCAAGCCGCACCGCGCCATCTTTCATGAATTCAAAGGCGGCTCAATAACGCCGGATGCGGTTGAAGGCTCGGGCGATGTTAAATACCACCTCGGCGCTTCCTCGGACCGGGAATTCGACAACAACAGTGTCCATCTGTCGCTGACGGCGAACCCCTCGCATCTGGAAATCGTCGACCCGGTGGTGCTCGGCAAAGTGCGCGCCAAGCAAGACCATCTCGGCGGCACGCCGGACGATCGAACCATGGTGATGCCGCTATTAATCCACGGCGATGCTTCGTTCGCGGGACAGGGGGTGGTTGCGGAATGCTTCGGACTTTCCGGGCTCCGCGGCCATCGCACCGGCGGCTCGCTGCATTTTATCCTCAACAATCAGATCGGCTTTACCACTAATCCGCGGTATTCCCGCTCGTCGCCGTATCCGTCGGATGTCGCCAAGATGATCGAGGCGCCTATTTTCCACGTCAACGGCGACGATCCCGAAGCGGTGGTTTTTGCAGCCAAGATCTCGACCGAGTTCCGGCAAAAATTCCAGAAGCCGGTGGTCATCGATATGTTCTGCTATCGCCGCCATGGCCATAACGAAGGCGACGAGCCGTCGTTCACGCAGCCGTTGATGTATAAGGCCATCGCCGCCCATCCGACGACGCTCGAGATCTATAGCAAAAAACTGATCGACGAAGGCGTCGTCTCCGCCGGCGAGGTCGACAAGATGACGACCGATTGGCGGGCTCACCTCGATGCAGAGCTCGAGGCGGCTCTTGGCTATCGCGCCAATAAGGCGGATTGGCTCGATGGCCGCTGGTCCGGCTACACCATCGCCAGCAACGTGGACGATCCGCGCCGCGGTAAAACCGGCGTTGAGATCGCGACGCTTAAGGACATCGGTCGCAAGATCACGACATTGCCGCCGGACTTCCATTTGCACAAGACACTGCAACGGTTCCTCGACAATCGGCGCAAGTCGATCGAGACCGGCGCCGGCATCGACTGGTCGACCGCCGAGGCGCTTGCTTTCTGTTCGCTGTTGCTTGACGGCCATCGCGTGCGGCTGTCGGGGCAGGACACCGAACGCGGCACGTTCTCGCAGCGCCACTCGGTCCTGATCGATCAGGAGACCGAACAGCGTTGCACGCCATTCAATAATCTCGGTGAGGGCCAGGCGCGTTTTGAAGTCATCAACTCGATGCTGTCGGAGGAAGCCGTGCTCGGCTTCGAATACGGCTATTCGCTCGCCGAGCCGAATGCGCTGACGCTGTGGGAGGCGCAATTCGGCGATTTCGCCAATGGCGCCCAAGTCGTGATCGATCAGTTCATCTCATCGGGCGAACGCAAATGGCTGCGCATGTCGGGATTAGTCTGCCTGTTGCCGCACGGCTACGAGGGCCAAGGGCCGGAGCATTCCTCGGCCCGGCTTGAGCGTTTTTTGTCGATGTGCGCCGAGGATAATATGCAGGTGGCGAACTGCACGACGCCGGCGAACTATTTCCATATCCTGCGCCGCCAGCTCAAGCGCGATTTCCGCAAGCCCTTGATCCTGATGACGCCGAAATCCCTGCTGCGCCACAGGCGCGCGGTATCGCAACTCGAGGAGATGGGACCCAGTACATCGTTCCATCGGCTGTTGTGGGACGACGCTCAGTTGCACCCGGATGAAAAAATCAAGCTCGTGGCCGACGACAAGATTCGTCGCGTCATCCTCTGTTCCGGCAAAGTTTATTACGACCTCTATGAGGAGCGTGAGCGGCGCGGCATCGACGACATTTATCTGCTGCGCATCGAGCAGCTTTATCCGTTCCCGACCAAGGCATTGATGACGGAATTGTCACGCTTCAAAGCCGCCGAGATCGTTTGGTGCCAGGAGGAGCCGCGCAACATGGGCGGCTGGGTCTTCGTCGATATCTTTCTGGAATGGGTGCTCAATCAGATCGGCGCCAAGCATCGGCGCGCCCGCTATGCCGGACGGCCCGCTGCCGCCTCGCCCGCGGTCGGACAGATGTCTACTCACCTCGCGCAGCTCGGCAAATTTCTGGACGAGGCGCTGGCGTAACGAAACGCGGACGCATCTTTTAATCGGTGCTTGCGCGAAGAGGGACTAGCCCATGGCTGACATACGCGTACCGGCGCTCGGCGAATCGGTGACCGAGGCGACGATCGGCAAATGGTTCAAGCAGCCGGGCGATGCGGTCGCGGTCGATGAGCCGCTGGTCGAGCTTGAAACCGACAAGGTGACGATCGAGGTCCCAGCGCCCGCGGCCGGCGTCCTCGGCGAAATTTCCGCCAAAGACGGCGATACGGTCGCGGTCGGCGCTCTGCTCGGCGAGATCAAGGA
>JBASAH010000394.1:0-33539 GCA_049650505.1 Xanthobacteraceae bacterium | reverse complement strand
TAGTGCAGAGTATTCCCTCGTAGTCGGCGCCGTGTCAGGATCTAGTTTGATGCGAAACCAGCGCGGCCGCAGCTTGCCCTGTAAAACGGCCCAAGACGGTCGCAGTCAGCAAACCGTTCCCGGAAAGATAGCCCGCCGCCGTCGTCCCCGATATTCCGACCGCCGCTCCGCCAGCGGCAAAAAGGTTGGGGAATAGGTTCCCATCTTTGCGCTTTACCCGACCGGTGGCATCGACCACGAGCCCTCCCTGCGTGTGAAAGAGCGCGCCGGTTACTTTGACAGCGCAAAATGGCGGCATCAAATGCTGCTCTACGGAAAACCGGCGTCCGTACCGATCGAGTTCTCCGCCCTTCTTGAGTGTTTCAACGTTGCGCCACTCCTCGGCAAAAACCTCCGTAGGGACCCGCATGTTGGCTGCGAGTTCGTCAACACTTTCCGCCATAAGTATCGCACCAATGCGCTCTGCGATCTGAAAGTCCTCGAATTGCCGCGCGACCGCGGCAATTCGTGCGTCGAAGACATCCCAAGCGATTCCACCCGGCTGACGGAGGACTTGCGCGGCCTGCTCGGAATAGCCGCGAGTTTCGTTGCTAAAGCGCTGGCCCTGCGCATTGATCTGAATCCCACCTTCCATAATCACTGCCCAGGTGATCAGGATATTGTGCGGGGTCGCGACCGAACCGTGGCCTTGGTAGGCGCCGAGACAAGCAAGTTCAGCGCCGAGCGCCTCGCCCCACAGAACGGCATCGCCGCGATTGCCGGAGTGCCCAAAATAGAGCGCGTCCGCCATCTCCGGTATGAAGCGGCGTACCAGCTCCGGGCTGCCGCCGTAACCATTGCAAGCGAGGATCAAGGCTTCGCAGCCAATGCGCTCTTGCGTCCCGTCGCTTCGCACGATCTCAACGCCACGCACCCGACCATCGCTTTCGGCGAATATTTGGTCGGTAGTACTTCCGGTCAACAGGACAATCTCGCTCAATTCGGCAGCATTGCGCAGGCGGTCAATCAGTTCCCGGCCTGTGCGGCTCGGCAAACCATGCATCCGCAGGGCGGAATGGCCTGGATAATTAAAGTTCTCGACCAACTCGAACGGCAATGCGTGGCGATCGGTGAGCCATTCAATCAGCGGTGCGGAACCGCGCGCCACGGCTTCCACTAGCGCGGGAGGGGCTTCGCCATTGGCCTTGCCCTGGATGTCGGCAGCGAAACGCTCTGGGCTGTCGGCGATGCCCTTAGCGCGCTGAAAGCGTGTGTCAGCGGCGGGAATGAGTCCGGCCGATAGGCCAGTCGAGCCGCTGGGGACCGAATCGCGCTCAATCACTACGGCGTCTACGCCCGACTCCTTCGCCGCCAGGGCTGCGCAAATTCCCGCTGCGCCGGCGCCGACTATTAAGAGCGGCACCTGCGCGTTCCATTCTCCAACGGAATCGAAGGTGACTGCGTTCATGACTTCGCGGGGACCTGCGGAATAGTCACACTGCAAAAGCTGACAGGATGAAAACCTCTGCCACCTTTCGCGAAATACTCGATGCAATGTGGTTGTTCATGACAAATTCGAACGAGCACTGTCCCCGCATTTTTCGGTGCCGCGGTTCGCCGCCAACACCTGTCCACCTTCAAGGCCAAGATCAGTCATCCAGCGCCTTGGCCTAGTTAGTCGACGCGCGGAAACGCCCAGGGGCGCTGCCTTTGGTCCCTCTCCTTAAACGCTGTGATGCGGTCGCGGTAATTCTCCGTGAGCGCAATATCGTCCCAGCCGTTCAGCAGCCGCATCCGACGAACCGGGTCAATGGCGAAATGGTAGGTGCGATTGCCGCAGACGATGGTCTGCTGCTCGAGATCAACGATGACAGGGAGTTCGGGCGTCCGCTTGAGCGCGCCCATGATTTCGAAAGCTTCCTCCTCGGCGATGATCGCTGTAAGCAGGCTGTTCTGCACAGCGTTGGCCGAGAAGATGTCGCCGAATGACGGCGCGATGACGCAGCGGATACCATGGTCATAAAGCGCATAGACTGCGGCCTCGCGCGAGGAGCCGCAGCCGAAATTGCGTGCTCCGACAATGATTTTGGCATTGCGCCACGCGGGCTTGTTAAGTGGAAAATCGGGCTTCTCTTTTCCTTCGGCGTCGAAGCGAAGATCGTGGAACAGGACTTTGCCGATGCCCATGGCGCGCGTCCATTTCAGAAAGCGCGCCGGCAAAATCTGGTCGGTATTAAGATTGCTCAGATCGATCGGACAAGCCGGGCCGGTTAATGAGAGGAATTTGTCCATGGCTCATGTCTTCCGGCCAGCGAGAAATGGGCGCACGTCGGCGAGGTGGCCGTTGATGGCGGCGGCCGCCACCATCGCCGGCGACATCAGATGCGTGCGAGCACCGGGGCCTTGTCGGCCACGAAAATTTCGGTTGGTAGTCGAAGCGCAGCGTTCTCCGGACGCGACAATATCGCCGTTGATGCCGACGCACATTGAGCACCCGGATTCGCCCCATTCAAGCCCAGCATCGCGGAAAATGCCGTCGAGCCCTTCCTCCTCGGCCTGTCGTTTGACGGCGGTCGAGCCGGCGGAAACGAGGCCCGGCACTTTGCTGATGCGCCCCGCCAGCACCGCCGCGGCGGCACGTAGATCCTCGATGCGCGCATTGGTGCAAGAGCCGATGAACACGCGATCGATAGCGATCTCAGTCAACTTTTTCCCAGGCGCGATGCCCATATAATCGAGTGCATCGCGCAGATATCTGGCACGCTCGGCGTTTGTCTCGCGTGCCGGATCGGGAACGCTGGCATCGATCGGCAGCGCATCTTGCGGACTGGTGCCCCATGTCACGATTGGCGCAACGGTCTTTGCATCTAAGCTGATATCGAGGTCAAATTTTGCGTCGTGGTCCGTGTTCAACTTCGACCATGCCTCGACTGCTTGGTCGAATTTCGCGCCTGTCGGCGCATAGGGACGGGCCTTAAGATAGGTGAAGGCCGCCGCGTCAGGCGCGACCATGCCGCAGCGAGCTCCGGCCTCAATGGACATGTTGCATAAGGTCAGACGACCCTCGATCGACAGCGCGTGGATCGCGGAGCCGGCGAATTCCAGTGCGCAACCGGTGGCGCCGTCCGCGCCGATTTGCGCAATGATCGCAAGTATAATGTCCTTGGCGGAAATGCCGGGCGCCGTTGCTCCGTCGATCGTGATGCGCATGCGCTTTGGCTTCTTTTGCCAGATCGTCTGTGTCATCAACACATGCGCAACTTCCGACGCGCCGATACCGAAGGCGTAAGCGCCGAGCGCACCATGCGTCGATGTGTGGCTATCGCCGCAGACGATCAGCAGTCCCGGCAGCGTCAAACCTTGCTCCGGCCCAATCACATGCACGATGCCTTGGCGGGGATCATCGATTCCAAACAATTTAATGTCGAACTTGGCGGCATTTTCCTCGACCTGCCGCACCATGCGGGCGATTGCGGGATCGGCGATGTTGTGACGTGAGCCGCGTGTCGGCACATAATGGTCGGCAACACCGAAGGTCAGGCCCGGTTCGGCTACTGTAGCGCCACGTTCGGTGAGCTTGGCGAAGGCATGAAATGAGCCCTCATGCACATAATGGCGGTCCACCCAAAGCAGCGACTCGCCATCGTCCCGGCGCAGAATTTCATGCGCGTTCCACAGCTTGTCGATGATGGTTTGGGGCTCGTTCATGCTTGAGGACCAAGGATCAAGTCCGACACCGAGGATAGTATAGAAGAGCATCACAACCAATGTTAGGCTCCAGCTGATCAGCAGGAGGACACCATGTTTCGTCGGCTGTTGAGCGTCACCCGCCGCGAATTTTTGCAAACCACGGCGCTCGGCGCGACCGCTGCTGCCGGGGTTTTGTCCGCACCGGCCGTGCTGCGCGCGCAAGGCGGAGGGGTGAAAATCGGCGTGCTGCATCCGGTGTCCGGCGCGCTATCCTATTCCGGCCAGCAGGGCCGCCTCGGCGCGACAATGGCGATCGACGAAATCAACGGAGCCGGCGGCATCAAGGCATTGGGCGGCGCCAAGATCGATCCAATGCTCGGTGACGCTCAGTCGACGCCCGATGGCGGCAATGCCGAAGTTGAAAAAATGAACGAGGCCGGCGTCTGTGCCGTGGTCGGCGGCTACGCCAGCGCGATTTGCCTTGCTGCGACACAGACCGCGGCCCGATACGACCTGCCCTATATCGTTGACGTCGGCGTCGTCGACAGCATTGTCACGCGCGGATTGAAAAATACCTTCCGCTTTGGCCCTGGCTTCGGGGTGATTGCCAAGACGGCGCTCGACAATCTCGTGAGCATAAACGATCAAGCAGGCAAGCCAGCAAAAACTGTCATGATCGTGCACGAGGACTCTGCATTCGGTGCCGGCCTCGCAAAACTTCTCAACGGACAACTGCCGGACCGTGGCTTCCAGGTCTTGGAGACCATTCCGCACCCGACGCCGACGCGTGAATTCGAGAACGTCGTACTGAAGATCAAAGCGCAGAACCCCAATCTCGTCATTCCGGCGAACTACTACAACGAATACGTGCTGCTCGCCCGTACCATGCAGCAGCAGCGCGTGCGGCCAAAGGGCATCTATTCAGTGCTTGGCGGTGCCGCTTCATCTTATAAATTCGTCAAGGAATTCCCCGAAGCGGCCCAATATATCATGGATTGCAATCACTGGTTCGATCCAAAGAACCCGAAAGCTTTGGCGCTGAAGAAGAAGGTGGAAGACAAAGGGCAGTTCTACACTTACGAAGTCTATATGAACTATTCCTGTATCCTGTTGCTCGCCGATGCGATCGAGCGCGCTGCCAGCACCGATCGAGCGAAAATCACCGCGGCACTCGCTAGCTCTACCTTCAGCGATCACGTCATGCCCTATGGTCCGACCAAATTCGTCGACGGCCAGAACCAGGGCGCAGCACCGGTTAATACGCAGGTGCAGGGCAACGACATCCAGGTGATCCTGCCGACGGCGTTCGCCTCGGCGAAGCCTATATTCCCGATGCCGCCTGCCTGAGCCGCGGGCGGAGTTGGTAGAGCGCACAACGCGAGCGCCCAAGGCGTCATGCTGTCTCCCGTCATTCTCGTCCCGGCGGTTCTCAACGGCTTGATGACCGGCGCCATCTACGCGCTAGTCGCTCTCGGACTGACATTGATTTACGGTGTGTTGCACATCATTAATTTTGCGCACGGCGCACTGTTGACCGCAGCGATGTTTGCCGCATTCTTTGCCTACACGCTGCTCGATCTCGACCCCTATCAGGCGGCGCTGATTATCGCGCCACTTTTTTTCTTTATTGGCTACGGCTTGCAGCGCTTCGTCATCGGACCGACCGCTCACGGCGAGGACCGCAATTATCTGCTAGTCACGCTTGGTCTTGCCGTCGTAATCGAGAATTTGTTGCTGTACGTGTTCCGTGGCGATACCCGCACGATAAATCTGCCTTACGCGTTTAACGTGATCGAGATTGGCAGCACCTTTCTCGCAGTGCCACGCGTCATCGCTTTCGTCGCAGTCATGGTGGTGGCATTCGCACTGTGGATATTCATGCAATGGACTGATACTGGCAAAGCCATCCGTGCAGTTGCAAAGGAAAAACTTGGCGCCGAGCTCTCCGGCATTGACGTAGCACACATTCACGCGGTCACTTTCGGATTGGGCACCGCGTGCGTTGCGATAGCGGCCTGCCTGCTGATCCCGACCTACTACGTGAACCCTACAGCGGGCGATGCCTTCGTATTGATCGCCTTCACGATCGTAGTGCTCGGCGGCATGGGCTCGATCGTCGGCGCCCTCGTTGGGGGGCTATTTGTAGGCGTGGTGGAAAGCTTCTCCAGTATATTTCTCGGCCAATCACTTGGGCAGATCGGCATTTTTGTGATGTTTATCGTCATGCTGCTTGTGCGCCCGAGCGGTTTGTTCGGCCAGCAGGCATGAAAACGTATCTGCCGATCTTCGTCACCGTGGCGGTCCTCGCCTTCGTACCATTCGTCACCGCATCCAATGTGGTGTTGAATTTTCTGGTGGTGACGTTGCTGATCGCTCTCGCTGGTCAGGGTTGGAACCTGCTTGGCGGCTATGGCGGGCAATATTCCTTCGGTCACGCTGCATTCTTCGGCACCGGTGCCTACGCGACTGCTATTCTTCAGGTGCGCTACGGCATTAATGCCTGGTTCGGCCTTCTTATCGGTATTGCTGCGGGCGCGCTGGTCGGCGCCGTGATCGGCGCGCTAAGTTTTCGATGGGGCCTCCGGGGCTCTTACTTCTCCCTGGTGACGCTGGCCTTTGCCGAAGTGCTGCGTATTGTCGCCAGCGTCGCGCCGATCACTGGCGCGGGCGTTGGCACCTTGATCCAGCTCGACCTGCGGCCCGAAGCATTTCAATTCCAAAGTCGCGCGCCGTTTTACTGGATCGCGCTCGGCCTCGTCGGCCTGTCGCTAATCGTAGTGCGTGGCATCGAGAACAGCCGCTTTGGCGCCTATCTCGTCGCCATCCGCGAGAATGAGGATGCCGCCAGGGCGCTCGGCGTCGACGCGTTCAGCGTCAAGCTCGCCGCCATGATTATTTCGGCCGCCATTACAGCGGCGGCCGGCTGTTTTTATGCGCAATATTTCCTGTTCCTCGATGCCGCCATTGCCTACGGCACCTGGATTTCGATCGACGCGCTACTCGGTCCCATCGTCGGGGGCGTGGGAACTTTGTTCGGACCGCTCTTGGGCGCGCTCGTCATCAAGACGTTCGGCGAGACCACCAAGCTCGTGACCGGAGGAGCGCCCGGGCTCGACCTTGCGATCTACGGATTGCTTCTCATCGCCTTCGTCGGTTTGGCGCCGCGCGGCATTGCCGGACTGCTGTCCGCGCTGGTGCCGCGGCGCTTCCGTTTTCCGTCTATACCGGAGCAACATCATGGCTGAGGTGCTGCTGTGTATTGACGCTATCTCAAAGCGCTTCGGTGGGTTGCTCGCCGTCGACAAAGCTTCGTTCAACGTCAGGCCTGGCCATGTCACGGCTTTGATTGGGCCCAATGGCGCCGGCAAAACTACCTTGTTCGCGATAATTTCGGGATTTTTGACGCCGGATGAAGGACGGATCGTTTACAACGGCACCGAAATCACCGGGGCACCGCCACACATCCTTGCGCGTCGCGGCATCGCTCGCACCTTCCAAATCGTTCAGCCATTCGCGGGTTTGACCGTGCGTGAAAATATCGCCGTCGGTGCGCACCTTGCGCAGCCGAACCGTGTCGACGCGCTCGCGGCCGCCGGCGAAATTGCATATGCCGTCGGTCTTGGTGCGCAGCTCGAGCAGTCTGCCGCGATGCTGACGGTGGCGGCGCGCAAGCGGCTTGAACTCGCCCGCGCACTCGCCACAAAGCCGAGACTAGTGCTTCTCGACGAGGTCTTAGCGGGACTGAACCCATCTGAAATCCGCGACATGGTGCCAGTGATCCGCAAGATCGCAGACTGGGGCGTGACGATCTTGATGATCGAGCACGTCATGCAGGCGGTCATGAGTCTCGCCGAGCAGGTCTTGGTCCTCGCGGAGGGCCGCATCATCGCCGAAGGCTCGCCGCAACAGGTTGCCGCCGATCGACAGGTGATCGAGGCTTATCTCGGTCACGGAGCCGCGGCGAGGATGAGTTCGGGGGCCGGCCATGGTTAAACCTTTGCTGTTGGTGGATGGCTTGCGCACTGGCTATGGCAGCACGGAAATCCTGCGTGGTGTTGATTTCGACGTGAAGCCTGGCGAGATTGTGACTGTGCTGGGAGCGAACGGCGCTGGCAAATCGACAATGAGCCGAACGATCTCCGGGGTGACACGGCCGTGGGCTGGGAGGATCCGCTTCAAGGACAATGCCATCGAGCGTGCACAACCAGCAGAGATTGTAGCCCGTGGTCTCATTCACGTACCGGAGGGTCGACGTATATTTCCGAACATGACCGTGCGTGAGAACTTGGATCTCGGCGCCTACCGTCGTGGCCGAAGCCGCCGCAGTGATAATCGAAATTGGGTGTTTTCGATCTTTCCACGGCTCGGCGAGCGGCAGGCCCAGCGCGCCGGTACCTTGTCTGGCGGCGAGCAGCAAATGCTCGCAATCGGACGCGGCTTGATGGCGGACCCGGAGCTCCTGATCCTCGACGAGCCATCGCTCGGGCTCTCGCCGCTCTTGGTCGAGGAATTGTTTGCTCTTATCAAAAATATCAATGCGCAGGGCATCGCCGTCTTATTGATCGAACAGAACGTGGTGCAGAGCCTGGAAGTGGCGCAGCGCGCCTATATCCTCGACAATGGTCGATTCGTGCTGGAGGGACCGGCGGCCCAACTCGGCAATAATCCCGATCTCAAGCGCACCTACCTCGGAATGTAACCATGGCTGATGCGGAAATCCTACGATCCCGCCTGGCTCGCAAACCCATCGTCGTCGCGCCTGGCATTTATGATGCGTTTACGGCTTTGGTCGCCACCCAGGCCGGTTTTGCGACGCTCTATGTTTCCGGTGCGGCGATTGCCTATACGCGGCTTGGCCGCCCCGATATCGGCCTCGTCAGTATGGACGAGATCTCAGCAACAGTTTCTTTGATTCGCGATCGCGTCACCGCGCATCTAATCGTCGACGCCGATACTGGTTATGGCAACGCCCTCAACGTTACCCGTACCGTGCGGGAATTCGAACGCGCCGGCGCCAACGCTATACAGATCGAAGATCAAGATTTTCCGAAGCGCTGTGGGCATCTCGACGGCAAGACGTTGATTTCCTCAGCGGAAATGTGTGGCAAGCTGCGCGCAGCGCTAGACGCACGGCGCTCGCGCAACACGATCATCATCGCCCGCACCGACGCCATTGCCGTCGAAGGATTCGATCGGGCGATCGAGCGTGCGATCGCATATCGGGAGGTCGGCGCCGATATGCTGTTCGTCGAAGCGCCGAGGGCCCGTGAGGATCTCAAGCGCATGATTTCTGCCCTCGGCAATAGGGCGCCATTGATGGCCAATATGGTGGAAGGCGGCAAGACACCGCCATTGTCAGCAACAGAGCTTGAGGCGATGGGGTTCGCGCTAGTCATCTTTCCCGGTGGCATTGTGCGGGCGCTGGGCAGAATGGCTGGCGAATATTACGCCTCGTTGGCAACACAAGGCACTTCAGAGCCCTTTCGCCACCGCATGCTCGATTTCACGGGACTTAATGATTTAATTGGGACGCCCGAATTGCTCGCTTTGGGCAAACGTTATGACGCATAGCCTGCCAATCCAGCATAGAACAATGCTTCGAGCTGTGGTCATGAGCAAGCACCAACGGATGAGGAAGACTGCATGTCGAAATTGTTCGATCTCATCATAAAAAATGTTCGTCTGGTTCGTCCGAATAAGACTTCGATCGATAATCTCGACATTGGGATTAAAGACGGCAAGATCAATGGTCTCGCGCCGGATCTCCTGGCCGAGCAAGCGGAGCAGACCTTTGATGGCCATAACTATTTAGCCTTTCCGGGCTGCGTCGATGCTCACATGCATATTGGAATTTATTCGCCGCTCGCCGAAGACGCGGTTTCGGAAAGCAAGGCAGCAGCGATGGGCGGAGTCACTTCAAGTCTGAACTACATGCGAACGGGCCACTACTACCTAAATCGTGGTGGTCCCTATCGCGAGTTCATGCCCGAAGTATTCAAGCAATCCAACGGACGATTCTGGGTCGACTATGGCTATCACATCGCACCAATAGAAGCTGACCATATCGCAGAAATGGAGGATCTGATCGTCGATCATGGTGTTACCTCCTTCAAAATATTTATGTTCTATGGCGGCTACGGACTGCATGGGCGCTCATCTCAGCAAAACGAGTTTCTGATGATTGGTCCAGATGATCGTTACGATATCGCGCACTTTGAATTCATTATGAGGTCGGCTCAGCGTTTGATGGAAAAGTTTCCCGAGATATCGTCTTACATCAGCGTCAGTCTTCACTGTGAGTTGGCAGAAATTCTAAATGCCTATACGAAAATTGTAGAGCGTGAGGGCAAGTTGACTGGACTGTCCGCTTACAGCGCCGCGCGTCCGCCACACTCCGAAGGTCTGGCAATTTGGATAGCTTCTTATCTCGCAAACGAAACGAATTGTCCGAACATCAACCTCTTACATCTCAGCTCGCGCAAGGCAGTGGAAGCAGCATGGATTATGCAACAAGTGTTTCCACATATTGCCTTCCGTCGCGAGGTGACCGTTGGACATCTTTTGCTAGATACAGACTCCGCCTGCGCTGTTCACGCAAAAGTCAATCCGCCGATTCGGCCACGCGAAGACGTCGAAGCGTTGTGGGAGGCCGTGCTCGATCGCAGGGTCGATTGGATCGTAAGCGATCACGCCTGCTGCTCGGCGGAACAGAAATGGTCAAAGGATGATCCCAACAATATTTGGCTGGCAAAATCGGGATTCGGTGGCACCGAATATCTACTCTCCGGGGTGCTAAGTGAAGGCCGCAGACGAGGCATGTCGTACAACCGTATGGCCGAATTGTTGAGTTGGAATCCCGCAAAGCGATTCGGCTTGCTTAGTAAGGGCGACATTGCGCCCGGCTACGACGCAGACATTGTTCTCGTTGATCCAGATTCCACGTTTGTGGTGCGAGCAGCAGAATCCGAGTCTCATCAAGGTTATTCGCCTTTCGAAGGTATTGAGCTTTCCGGTCGCGTAAAAAATACCTTTCTCAGAGGGGCCTTGATCTATGCTGATGGAAACATCGTTGGCCCGCCCCGCGGCGAATATTTGCGGAGGCCCACAATCCTCGCCGGCTGTGCAAACGAGCGCCGTCCAAGGTATAATCAGCCAAATTAGTGGCGCGTCACTCACCAGTTCCCTCACCGATAAGAAGTCCTCGGCGTGAGGACGCGGCATGACCAACGTCCCGTTACCGACATCACTTGTTGGATCCTACGCGCAGCCGCACTGGCTGATCGACCGTAAGAAGCTTGCCGGGCGCTTTCCGCCACGCGTTCGGGCGCGGGAGCTGTGGCGCGTGGCTCCGGAATTTCTGGAAGAGGCGCAGAACGATGCGACCCTTCTTGCTATCCGCGACCAGGAACGAGCCGGCCTCGATATCATTACCGACGGAGAGCAGCGCCGCGAAAGCTACTCTAACCGCTTCGCCACCGCGCTGGAGGGCGTCGATATCAACAACCCAGGCACCGCGCTCGACCGGTCCGGCCATCCAAATCCAGTACCGCGGATCGTCGACACGATCCGCCGCAAGCAGCCGGTCGCAGTGGGCGACGTTAAGTTCCTGCGCGCCAACACCGACCGCGCGATCAAGATCACTGTGCCCGGCCCGTTCACCATGTCCCAGCAGGCGCAGAACGATTTCTACAAAGACGAGCAAGAAATGGTGCTTGACTATGCTGCTGCGGTGAACGCCGAGGTCAAGGACCTGTTTGCGGCCGGTGCCGACATTGTGCAGATCGATGAACCCTATATGCAGGCGCGGCCTGAAAAGGCTCGTCAATACGGGCTGCGTGGACTGGATGCGGCCCTAGAGGGTGTTACAGGAACGACCGCGATCCACATCTGCTTCGGTTATGCGGCCATCATCCACGTGCGGCCATCCGGTTATTCATTCCTGCCGGAGTTGGCTGCGTCGCCTGTACAGCAGATTTCGATCGAGACCGCGCAATCCAATCTCGACTGCTCGGTGCTGGAAAAGCTGTCAGGCAAGACGATCATACTCGGCACACTCGACCTCTCGGACATGGCGATCGAGACGCCGGAAACCGTCGCGGTGCGCATCCGCCGTGCGCTGCCCCATGTACCGGCCGAACGCATCGTGGTGGCGCCCGACTGCGGGTTGAAATATCTGCCCCGGGACATTGCCTACGGCAAGATGCGAGCGATGGTTGAGGGTGCAAAAATAGTGCGCCAAGAACTGAGCTCGAAGTGAGCTCAAAGTTGGGTCAGCCAGGAATTTGCCGCAAGATCTGACCTGATCCGGCGGCGCGATGTCTGCACCGGGTCCTTTTCGCCCCCTACGGCAATAGGCGCGCCTCGCGATACTGCCGCAGGATTGCAAGATACAACTCCTCCGTATCTACCGTGTCGTGAAATCCCAAAGTACGTATCTTTGTAATGCTTGAGATGACGTCGCAGCTCTGGCGAAACGCGAAATCGCCAAAAGCCCACAGCGCGACCTCGTCTAGTCGACAACACTTCAGCTTGTGTTGCCTGACAATTTGCTCCCAGACCGGACCTTTATCTGCCATCCACTGAGCCAATGACAGCGTCTGTACCTCGCCGCAGGGCATGTCGAACAAGCGTGCGATGCGCGGCCATAGATGTTTCCAGCGAAACAGGTCGCCGTTTGTGACGTTGAAGGCCTCGTTATGTGCCGTCCCCCACGTCGACAAAAACACCATAGCGCGAGCAAGTTGTCTTGCATCCGTCGCTTCGCTCAAACTGTGCCAGCATGTATCAGTGCCAGGAAAGTTGAGTGGTAACCCGAGTTCACGGCAGATTGCAGCATAGGCACCGACCACCGACACCACATTACGTGGACGATCAGGCGCAAAGTCGATCAAGAAATAAGGGCGTGAAGCCGACCAAGTCCACCGCTTACCCTTTTGGCGCTCGGTAATGAGGTCTTGCTGATCGTAATAGAAATTGGGTGGCAAATGTCGCGGATCGTTCTCGCGAGCTGGCGTTTTGAAGTTCCCGAGATGCATTCCGTACCACTTGGTCCCCTCAACGAGGTGGACATGCTCAAGCAGGGATGACGTTGCTTCCACAGCATCAAGTGCATTGCGCAGCATCGCCACGTTTTCTGCGACCGGCTCAACACCAGTTTCCTCATGCGAGGCGCGCGCGGTGAAAAAGAGATGGGTAATGTCTCGGTATGGTGAGATCGCGACCTTGAGTCCATTGCCGTCCAATAGGTCGGCAGGCAAGTAGGTGAGTTCACCGTCGGCTTTAATCCCTGGTGCTTTACGACTAACGCCGATCACGCGCCATTTTTGCCGTAATAGCTCCTCGATGAGGCGCGTAGCGGCAGCGCCTGTGGCCCCCGCAACGAAAGCAAATTTGGCCATTGATGCGGTTACTTCTAAAGAAAATACCCGTGCCCAGTAGCGAAAGCCTAGCGGGTAGGTCGTCGTGGCAGTCAAAGACTATGTGGGTCCACGCGACTTGTCATTTGCCACTGGTATGATGTTTGCAGATACCGATGAGTTCGATCGGGGCGGTAAGCCGAGCATTACCCGCGTCTTGGCATCGACCCGCCAGCCTTCATCGTTCGCAGCTAAACGCTCGTTCAGATAGTCTTCTGCCTCATCAAGCCGCTCCACGAACGCTGTTGGTTTGTTCGAAGCCTCGCTCCAAAAATCATTGAAGAATATCCTCACCAGGTTGCGTCGACGCTCGATTTCCTGCTGGTCGGGCACAAAAGGAGCGACGGCGTTGATCTCAGGCTCCGTGTCGACGTTCACGTCAGCAGCAGGAGAGGCAATGGCTGCCGCTTCTACCGCAACGTCAGGGGCATGCCCTTCAACCGGTCGGGGAGGCCTCGGTCGCAAAACATACTTGGCGGCCGCACCAATATCCGCAAAGCATCGTCTAATGTTTGCCAGCGCTCCTCGCGTGGCGACTGGCTTTGATCTGCTCGATTGTGCCGGCTTGGCGAAGATGTCCGCTTCCATCATGTACTGCACCCTTTTTGGATTGAGCTTACCAAAGTGCGGTGACTTAAATAAACAATCATTGGGATCGCCCGATCGATTGCCAGTTGCGCGCGACTACAATCGCATGACGATCAACGCCACCTGTTTTTGACCCTGGCTGCGATATCGACGGCTTCAGTGAGCGCTTTGGCTGTCGAACTCACTTCCCGTGCGGCGCGAGGCCAAGCGCATTGCTCGAAATGCTCGGTGATCACGTCAGGGATGAACCTGGTTCGAACCGCATACATATGCCGGTCACCGTTCCCACGTTGCTGATGGGCATAGAACCGTTGTGGCACGATCAGGTGCAGGTGATCCTTCGCGCGCGTCATCGCGACGTAAAGTAGCCGCCGTTCCTCCTCGATCTCCGACGCGCTGACCACAGCGAGATCCGAGGGTATGCAACCGTCCACGCAATTTAAGATGAAAACCGATTTCCACTCCTGTCCTTTGGACGAATGGACCGTCGAAAGGATGAGGTAGTCCTCATCAAGCAACGGCGCAACCGCCTCGTCACTGGTTGCCGAGGGAGGATCGAGTGTCAGATCGGTGAGGAAGCGCTGACGATTCGGATAAGTCGAGGCAATCTGCGCGAGCTGGAGGAGATCGGCCCCCCGTATTTTGGCCTCTTCTTCGTAGCGCCGTTCGAGATGTGGCGCATACCATCGGCATGCCAGATCAAATTCCGCCGGCCAACCGGCGGCATTGCTCCGGATGATCCTTAAAGTTTCGGCGAATGCAGGCCAATCCTCTGCACAAGCCCCAGGCGGCCGGAAATGGGTCAGCGCTTCCATGCCGCTGCTCGCTTCGGCCAGCCTGTCGAGAAGGCGCGCCGCCGTGACGGGACCGGCGCCCGGAAGAAGCTGGATCACCCGGAAACCTGATACGCGGTCGCGTGGGTTTTCCGCCCAGCGCAGGAACGCCAGCACGTCCTTGATATGGGCGGCCTCAAGGAATTTGAGACCACCGAATTTCACGAAGGGGATGTTGCGCCGTGTTAATTCGATCTCGAGCGGGCCGCTATGATGCGAGGCGCGGAACAGCACCGCTTGCTGCTTGAGTGGAACAGCAGCCTCGCGATGCTCCGAAATCCGTTCAGCCACATAGCGTGCTTGGTCGGACTCATCGCGCACCGAGACGAGTTGCGGGCGCTCGGATGAAGAACGATCCGAGCGCAAGGTCTTCTTATGGCGTTCAGTAGCCAGATCGATAACCGCATTCGCGGCGGCGAGGATCGGCTGCGTGGAGCGATAATTGCGATCGAGCGTGATGATCTGCGCAGGCGGTGTGAAATGACCAGGAAAATCGAGAATGTTGCGAACCGTTGCCGCCCGGAACGAATAGATCGACTGGGCATCGTCGCCGACGACGGCTAGTCCCTTGCCGTCGGGCTTGAGAGCAAGAAGGATTGAGGCTTGGAGGCGGTTCGTGTCCTGATACTCGTCGACCAACACGTGATCGAACCGAGAGGCAATGTCGCGTGCGATCTCTTCCACTTGCATCATTTGCGCCCAGTAGAGCAGCAGATCGTCATAATCGAGTACGTTCTGCTGTTGCTTGGCCTCGACATACCCGCGGAAGAGTGCGGTGAGTTCGTCATTCCAACCGATACACCACGGGAAATTGTTCTCAAGGACCTCATCAAGCTTGGCTTCGGCGTTGACGGCGCGCGAATAGATCGCAAGGCAAGTGCTTTTTGCTGGAAAACGTTGTTCGGTTTTCGAAAATCCGAGGTCGTGCCGCACAAGATTTATTACGTCGGCTGAGTCTTCGCGGTCATGGATGGTGAAGGCGCGGTCGAGCCCGATGTGCTCGGCGTATTCGCGCAGAAACCGGGCGCCGATCGCATGAAAGGTGCCGGACCACGTCAAGGCATCCGCCACGAGCCGGGCTTGGTCCGGAAGAACGCTTGCGGCGATGCGTTCCACCCGGCGGGTCATTTCGACCGCCGCTCGCCGTGAAAATGTCAGCAACATCATCCGCCGCGGGTCGGCGCCCTGCACGATGAGATGAGCAACCCGATGGGCCAATGTGTTCGTCTTGCCGGTGCCCGCGCCCGCGACGATGAGGAGCGGTGCAGGCTGCTCGATCCCGTGCTCCACAGCGCGCCGCTGTTCGGGGTTCAGCTTGGCTAGATATGACGCTGTTGGCATGAGGGTGGGGCGAATCGCGAACCACACCAGCAAGCACGCCTTTCAATCATTCTGCAAATGCCACGGACGAGGCGGCTTTAAATGTGCCGCAGACAAGTCAGGCGCGCAGCATTGCGCGGTCTTAGGCTGCAGAACTGGCCAACCTGATGGGCTCGACAAGCGTTGGATCGTCGTTCTCCGGCTTGTTCACCCGCGTCGAAATAGGCCACATCCGCATCGGCTCGCCGGGATGACTAGCAGCTCTTGGCTAGGGGCGGCGTTCCACCTCGCCGGATAATTGTTGACGCGGCTGTCCTCCTCCTCGATTCGCATAAGCGCAATATCTTGTTGAACGCAGAGCAATGAATGGAACGCTGGGCAAGTCGTTTGGATGAGATGGCCGGAAATGTTGTGCCCTTCACAACGGCCTAATCTCCCCAGTCCCATACATTATATACAGCAGCATATACAGCAGCGCGGAACGCCCCACTTCATCTGAATTCTCAATCCCCGCCTGCTTTTGCCTTAAAACCATGGTTTAAAGCGAAAGTTCTCGCGTAAGAAATTACTTTAACTGCTCGCTTACGAACCGCGTGGATACAGTACTTTCTCTTCACACGGGAGAGGTCGTAGGTTCAATCCCTACAGCTAAACAGGCTTTTCCACGTACGCCCGCGCTCGTAATCTCTGCTGAGTGTAAACCCGTTTTCCGACCGAGGTTCACATGCGTCTCAGGGACAAGATCGCCATCGTTGTAGGCGCTGGTCAATCGCCGGGCGAGGGATTGGGCAATGGCCGCGCGACGGTTTTGCGTTTCGCTCAGGAAGGCGCCAAGGTGCTTGCGGTCGACAACAATCTCTCCTCCGCCGAGGAAACGGTCGCGATGGCGCGACAGTCAGACGGAGATTGCACCGCGTTCGAAGCGGACGTTACCAAAGAGGCGACACTCGCGGCGATGGTCGAGACCGCGCAGATGCGTTGGGGGCGCGTCGATGTTCTTCACTATAATGTCGGCATAAGTATTGCCGGCGGAGACGCCCCGCTCGACGAGATCACTGAAGCCGCATTCGATCGCATCACCACCGTCAACCTGCGTGGCGCCATTATGGCTTGCAAACATATCTTGCCGCTAATGCGGACGCAGCGCGCTGGCGTCATTACTACGATTTCATCGGTCGCCGCCTGGGAGCAGTATCCGAATGTCGCCTACAAAGCGACCAAGGCTGGAATGATCGCGTTCACTCAGCAAATCGCTGTTCAGAATGCGGAATATGGAGTGCGTGCCAATGTCATCTTACCGGGATTGATGGATACACCGATGGCAGTTGACACTCGCGCTCGTGTCAGCGGCAAAAGCCGGGCCGAGGTTGCGGCCGCCCGCGATGCGCGTGTGCCCTTACGCCACAAGATGGGGACAGCCTGGGACGTGGCAAACGCTGCCGTCTTTCTGGCCTCTGACGAGGCGAATTTCATTACCGGCGTTGCGCTGCCGGTCGACGGCGGCGCCCTCGCCTGCATCAACTAGTCGTCACTCGTTCGTTCTTGCGACCCGGCGCACGTCACTCGAATGGGGCCTCATCTAAGCGAAGCTGCTAATTGGCAATCGCGTTCGCTCCGGATAACAAGAAACGATCGCCAGCGGCCGAACTGGGGAAAGCGCGTGCAGAATTCAGATGCATTTGACTACATTATTGTGGGGGCCGGCAGTGCCGGATGCGTCTTGGCCAATCGGCTTACTGCGTCCCGGAAGCACCATGTGCTTCTCTTGGAGGCGGGTCCCAGCGACCGGCACCCATGGCTTCATATTCCGCTCGGCTTTGGCAAGCTGTTCAGTGATCGACGTTTCAATTGGTGTTACGAGACCGAGCCGCAACCGGAATGTCACAACCGCAAGGTCATCGCGCCGCGTGGAAGGGTTCTCGGTGGATCCAGTTCGATCAATGGACTGATCTATATCCGCGGGCAAGCGGAGGACTTCAACGTTTGGCGGCAACTCGGGAATGCCGGCTGGAGCTTCGATGAAGTTCTGCCCTATTTTCGAAAGGCAGAAGACAACGAACGCGGCGCGGATGAATTTCACGGCATTGGCGGTCCGCTCGCAGTTTCGGACCTATGCGATCGGCATCCGCTCGCCGTGGCCTATGTCGAGGCGGCGCTGCAATGCGGGTATCCGCGCAACGACGATTTCAACGCGGCGGTGCAGGAGGGCGTCGGCTATTATCAGACCACCATGCGCAATGGCGCGCGCTCCTCGACCGCGGGCGGCTATCTCAAGCAGGCGCGGCGCCGCGCCAATCTCAAAGTGGTTTCGCAAGCACTCGCCACGCGTATTGTCTTCGACGGCCGGCGCGCGACCGGCATACAGTATCTTATCGGCAACGAAAAACACAGCGCCAGCGCCAATGCCGAGGTGATTGTCGCAGGCGGCGCGTTCAATTCGCCACAGCTGTTGCAGCTTTCCGGTCTTGGCCCGGCGTCGCTCCTGCAATCCCACGGGATCACCGTAGTCGCCGATGCCCCGGGCGTCGGTGACGATCTCAACGACCATATTTCAGGCCGCATCATGTTGCGTTGCAAGGAGCCGATCACGCTCAACGATGCAGTGCGCAACTGGACCGGCAAGCTTACCCACGGCTTGCACTACGTACTCACGCGCCGCGGTTATCTCGCGATCCCGGCGGTCTCGGCCGGATGTTTTCTGCGTGCGCATCCTGCCTCCGCGACGCCCGACTCGCAATGCTCGATTTCGCTGTTCTCGGCCGCGACCATCGGCGGCGACCTGCATCCATTCCCGGGCGTGACTGGCAATTGCGTGTTGCTGCGGCCGGAGAGCCGCGGCTACGTGCGCATCAGATCAGCCGATCCGCGAGAGGCCCCGGCAATCAATCCGAATTATCTGGCGACGCAAAAGGACCGCGAGACGATTGTGGCGGGTGTCGCAGCGATGCGTCGTATCTTTCAAGCGCCCGCGATGGCGCGCTACATCGCCGAAGAGATCGAACCAGGCCAGCGATGCGACAACGATGACGACTTGCTCGATTTCATTCGCCGTCGCGGCTCTACCACCTATCATCCGGTGGGCACCTGCCGCATGGGCCAGGATCAAAAGGCCGTGGTCGATGAACGGTTGCGCGTGCGCGGCTTCACCGGTTTACGTGTCGTCGATGCCTCGATCATGCCTGCGGTCGTTTCCGGAAATACCAATGCGGCCGCGATTATGATCGGCGAGAAAGGCGCGGACATGATACTCGAAGACGCAAAGCGCGGAACATCGACCGCCAATTCGGGTCACAGCCTGCATTGATAAAATGCGGATGTCGCGGTCATCGAAATACAGATAGATTACTCAGAACTTACATGTCGTTCGTGTCTACTCGGTCAAGCCTGTTGCTCCTCAGGATTTGTCCATTGCGTTGTCGGCGACGAGTTCGGCGCCGTTGATGTAACTTGCGGCGTCCGAGACAGCAAAAACGATGAGATTGGCGATCTCCTCGGGCGTACCCCAACGTGTATCGCGCATGCCCTGATTGCTAGACCAAAGCGATCGTTCGCGGGCGGCGTCCTCGGGACTGAGCTGGCGCTTGGCAAGTTCCGGTTCCCATTTGGCGAAGCGCTCCGGCGTATTGATGAAGCCCGGTATCACGCAATTGACCCGGATGTTGTGTGGTGCAAGCTCGTTGGCGAGCACCTTTGAAAATCGGATCTCGGCGGATTTTGCCGGTCCGGTACAGGAGGACAGGAATGGCGGATTCAAGGTCATGATGCCGGTCTGGCCGCTCACATTGACGATCCGGCCACCGCCCTGAGCGATCATCAGCGGCAATATCCGCTGACAGATGCGAAATTGGGCGAAGAAATTGATCGCCATGCCCGCGACGAGTTCCTCATCGGTCACTTCGAGAAAAGGCTTGTAGATGCCGGTGCCGGCATTATTGATGAGGATGTCGATGCGGCCCAGTTTGTCGCGCACAATGCGCGGAATCAGTTCGATTTGTTCGACATTAGTTACGTCCAGCGGGTGTGTCTCGATCTTCGCCTGCGTGGTCCGCATAATGTCGCGCGCCGCGTCAGCGAGCGCCGACTCGCGGCGCGCGCAAATGAGAACCTTCACGCCCTCCCGCACGAGCGCACGTGCCGTCTCCAAGCCTATTCCCTTGCTCCCGCCAGTCACGAGCGCCGTTTTGTTAGCGAGCCCCAGTTCCATCGCGCTGGCCCCTTTTCAAAAGCTTTCCTGCTCGAGAGTTCAAAATTGTACGCGACCGCGAGGCTGATATGGTCGGACATACAGAAGAAAAAAATGTTGGGAGAAATCCCACCCCTGCGGAAAGAGCCCAGCCATATTTGATCGTTCAATGGCCAACCCCACAATGCGGTACACGAGTCGCGGCACCGCTTTGCGGACAATCAGGTCGGGGATATAGTACGTCGTAAATCCGCAAGAGAACACGACAAGCTGGGAGTAAGCCAAGGCAAGTCAAGGGAGGAATCAAAATGTCGATCACTCGTCGTCAAGCGCTTGGATCCGCTGGCGCCGCCGCCATTGCAGCCAGCAGCCTTGCCAAACCCGCGATCGCGGTAAATGAGCCGATCCGAGTTGGCTATCTGCCGGCGTTGACTGGCCCATCGTCGTCCACCGGTATCGGGATCAATCGCGGAACCCAGTTGGCGGTGCAGGAGATCAACGCGGCCGGCGGCATAAATGGGCGGCAGATCGAATTGATTACTCGCGATACCCAAAGCGACCCGACAAAGGCCGTCAATGGAGCAGCGGAGCTGTCGCACGGGCAGAATGTGAGCGTCGTCTTCGGCCCGGTCAATTCCGGCGAGTCGCTCGCGGTCGTGCCCCTGCTCGCGCGTACCAACACACCCCAGGTCCATCCTTGCTGGGTTGATACTCTGACGGACCCACAGAAATATCCGATGTGCTTCCGTAACGCGCCCACCAACCAGCAGATCGGCGCCGCCGCGAACCGCTACGTGGTCGAAGTGCTCAAGCGCAAAAAGGTCGCGGTGATCAGCGACACCACTGGTTACGGCACCGCGTCGGTCAACGCCTATGTGCCGATGCTCCAGGCCCGGGGTGCCGAAGTCGTCTACCAGGGCAATGTTGACGCCGCCAATCCTGACCTAAAGCCCGAACTTCTGCGCATGCAATCCGCAGGGGCTGAGGCGATCATGCCGTGGAGCGTCAATGCGGGCTTTCTTTCCCGCATCATCAACACGCGCGGCAACATGGGTTGGGACGTGCCGATCGTCGGCCAGACCACACTCGGCTCGGGTCAGACAAAAGCGTTGCTGGAGAAGCCCGAATACTGGGCGAAGGTTTACCCGAACAATTTCCGCAACGTCTGTTATGGCCAGGGCGGAAAGCTTCCGGAGCGCACCACCGCCTTCGTAGACCGTCTGAAGAGCGCCAAGATCGACATGGGCGACACGCTCTTGTGGTGGATCGCGCTTGGCTATGACAGTCCTCGGATGATCGCCGAGGCTATGAAGGCCGTTGGCACCGAGCCACAGCAAATTGTTGGTTACCTCAACAAGCTCAAAGGATTCCCGGGTGTCTACGGTGACATCTCTTTCAGCCCCGATCAACACAACGGTTACCCGGACGAGGAAGTGGTGATGGTCGAGGCTAATTCGCTAAAGGATGGCGCATTCAACTTAGCTCCCGGCTACAGCTCTTGAGCCAATGATCGAATCGATCGTCTCGACTGGGGTGGCGATCGGCTGCATCTACGCACTGATCGGCATTACTTATAACGTGATGTTCTCTGCGTCGCGCGTGTTCAGCTTTACCGCGGGCACGCTCGGCATGTTGGGCGGGGTGCTAGGCTCACTGTTCATTGCCCACATGGGCGTACCCCTGGTTGCCGGCCTTCTCCTTGTGCTTGCCGCCGGCGCCATTTTCGGGATCATCACCGAAATCGCGGCGGTGCGGCCAGTGCTCAAAAGCTTGGATCAGCATCTCTACGTGCTCTCCACGCTCGCCTTGGCTCTAATGGTCCAGCAGTTTACCGCGATCGAGTGGGGGACTGAGGCACGGCCATTTCCGCGCCTCTTCGACATTGCGCGCGGCGGTTTCGATCAGCAGTTCTGGCTGCCGATGCTCGCGTGCGTGACGGTGATCATCGGCCTGGAATTGCTCTATCGCTATACGCTGGTCGGCCGCGCCTTCCTGGCAATCTCCGAGGACAACTATGCAGCGCGCGCGCTTGGGTTACCGGAACGCGGCTTGCGCATGGCAAGTTTTGCGCTTGCCGGCGTGATCGGCACGCTGGCGGGCTTTGCCGGCGGCGAGATGCTGCTCGCCTTCTTCGGCAATGCGCCGACATTGACCTTCTATGGCTTTGTCCCAGTTGCGCTGGGCGGGATGGGTAACAACCGGGGAGCCGTGGTCGCTGGTCTCTTGCTCGGGCTGTTCCAGCAAGCTGCAAATTTTCTGGTAGGCGGCATCTTCGCCTCGGTGGCCGTATTCACGGTGTTCATCATTGTCCTGTTGGCGCGTCCCGAGGGCCTCGCGGGCGCGTCTCTTCAGCGCCGCGTCTGATGGATGCGGTGGCAAAATCGCGCCCGAGCCGTGCAAATGCGCTCGGCTCCGCAACCACGTTCGGCACACTGCCACTGCTAGTGCTGCTACTGGTCGGCCTCGGTTTCCCATTGTTCGGTGGTGGTTACTGGGGCGTGATTGCGACCCGTGCCTGCGTTTATTGGGTGCTGGTATCGGGGCTCAACCTGGTCGTCGGATTCGCGGGCCAGATTGCCATCGGCTGGGTTGCACTGCTGACGCTTGGTGCCTACACCACGAGCGTGCTCGCAGCTGGCAACGTGACACCAGCTTTTCCGCCTTATCTCGCGTTGGCGATTGCGGCCACGGTCGGCGCCGTGTTCGGTTTGATCATTGGGCTGCCGGCGCTACGCCTGCGCACATTCTACTTCGCCATCACGACATTAGGCTTTGCGACAATCGTAACGCAGGTGGCTCTTGCTTGGCAGAGCGTCACTGGCGGCGGGGTGGGTGTTCCTGGGCCGATTTTCCCAGAACCGTTCTCCTCCCAGTGGGGCTTTTATTATTTTTGCTTTGGTCTCGCGGCGATTTGCACCTGGATGACAGCAAATGTGGCGGCTAGCCGATTCGGCCGCGCACTCACTGCAATCCGCGACGCCGAGGTCGCAGCGGAAGCGAGCGGTATCTCAAAACCCGCATTGCTAGTGCCAATATTTTTATTTAGCGGCGCCGTCGCTGCAGTGGCCGGCGGTCTGTTCGCCTCATTGCAATCTTATATTACACCGGACGCGTTCACGCTTGACCTGTCAGTTTTGTTTTTCATCGCCATTCTGATTGGTGGGCGCGGCTCTATTCTCGGGCCCCTGCTCGGCACGGTTCTTTTGACGGTGCTGCCGGAATTGGCCGCGCCGTTGGTCGCTTGGTCCACGTTTCTCTATGCGGTGTTACTGCTCGTCATCGTGCTTGCAATCCCAGGCGGAATTGCAGAGATCCTAGATTTCAAGAACCGTCGCCCCCTTGAGAGCGGTCGCGCGATAATCCCTCGGCCAGATCTGATCAAGCAGTTATTCAACGAGGCGCGCGACGCAGGCACTTTGACGCTTGAACAGCTGGCGATGAGCTTTGGCGGGGTCAAAGCAATCGACGGTCTCGACCTCGAAATCCGGCCAGGGCAAGTGCATGGACTGATCGGCCCCAATGGGAGCGGAAAGACCACAATCCTGAATGTTATCTGTGGTTATTACGCGCAGCAGCACGGCACTGTCAGCTTAAACAGGGCTGCGTTGCCGGCGTTGGCGCGTCACCAACGCGCGCGCATGAGGATTGCGCGAACATTTCAGACTCCTCGCATCGTAGGCTCCGCGTCGGTACTGCAGAACGTCATGATTGGCGGCACCATCGATGGCGAAGGCACGTTCGTCGAATCATTGCTGTCGCTGCCGCGTCATCGTCGCGATGAAGATATGCTGCACTGCACGGCAATGCTGGCCCTAGCAACGGTAGGACTGGACCGACTGGCGCTGGTGCGAGCCGACCGTTTGCAACACAGTGAACTGCGCTTCACGGAGATCGCTCGCGCGCTGATGCTGCGCCCCGCTTTCCTGTTACTTGACGAGCCAGCAGCCGGCCTCACGGCGGAGGAGATCGAGCGGCTCGGCGCTTTGCTCCTGGCAATCGCCCAGGCGGGCACCGGGGTGCTCGTGGTTGAGCATCATCCCGATCTGATCTTCGACATATGCCACCACGTCACCGTGCTCAATCTCGGTAGGTTGCTAGCGGCTGGGACGCCGGCCGAAATCCGGTCGCATCGGGAGGTAGTCAATGCCTACCTTGGCGGCTGATTCACTACTCCAAATCTCCGATCTTTCCGCTGGCTACGGCAAGATCCGAGTACTGCATAGCATCGACCTCACGGTGGGCGCGGGTGAAATAGTGGCGCTGCTTGGCCCCAACGGAGCGGGCAAAACAACGCTATTGCGCGCACTGTCGGGGCTACTGCCCTGGTCGGGAGACGTGCGCTTCGCTGGTCGCGATCTCACAGGGGCCAGTCCGCGCGATGTTGTTAGAGCAGGGCTCGCACATGTCATCGAAGGACATCGGGTATTCACGCAGCTTGCAGTGCTCGATAACCTGCTGTTAGCGGGCTACGACCTGCCGCGCGGCGAGCGTGCCGCTCGCGTTGAGGAAGTGCTCGAGCTCTTTCCCGAGGTTGCCGCAAAGCGCCACGAACGCGCAGCCTCGCTCTCTGGTGGCCAGCAGCAGATCCTGGCGGTGGCGCAGGGTTTGGTTCGACGACCGCGACTGTTAATGCTGGATGAGCCCTCCGCCGGCCTGTCGCCGGTATTGGTGGATCGCGTCCTTGTGGTAGTGCGGCGGCTGCGCGAGGCTGGAACCGCAGTGCTCCTAGTAGAGCAGTTGATCGAGAAGGCACTGGGCCTTGCCAATCGCGTTTATGCGCTCGCACGTGGATCGATTGTTCTGGAAGGCAGAACAGGTGAAGCTGATTTGCCGCTGCGGCTGGAGCATGCCTATTTGGCAACCGCAAAGCACACTCCACAGTCCGACTGAATTTTTCGTCTGGCGCAGTCAGCCTTCGAAAGGCCTCCCGATGAATCTTGGTTTGAAAGACTGTAAAGCCTTTATTGCCGGCGCCAGCAAGGGACTCGGCAAGGCTTGCGCCAAAGCACTAGCAGACGAAGGTGCCCGTGTCTTCATCTGTGCTCGCAATAAGGACGAGATCGAGCAAGCTGCATCCGAATTCGGCGCGGCTGGTTATTCCTCCGCCGATGTTTCCCTCCCTGCAGATGTGAAGCGCGTTATGGCCGAGGCTGTTACCGCATTGGGTGGCCTGGATTGCCTCGTCACTAATGCCGGCGGTCCACCAACCGCTTCCTTCGAAAAGGCTGGCGATGATGACTGGGATACCGCCTACAAGCTCAATTTGATGAGCGCCGTTCGTCTCATTCGTGAAGCATTACCGGCTTTGAAGGTCTCCGGTCGGGGGCGCATCGTCAACCTGACTGGGTACGGCGTAAAGGAGCCCCTGTCCGATCTTGTTGTCTCGGATTCGGTTCGCGCCGGCGTCACGGTCATGGCCAAAACTATTGCGTCTGACCTCGCGCCGTACGGTATCACGGTCAACAATATCGCGCCCGGCCCGATCATGACTAATCGCCTCATCGAGATACTTTCCGCTCGGGCGAAGAGCTTGGGCATAACACTCGACGAACAATTCAAGCTCTTCTCCGAAACGATTCCCGTGCGGCGAATGGGAGAGCCGAACGAAATCGGCGATCTCTGTGCTTATCTCTGCTCGTCGCAAGCCGGCTACCTCACCGGCCAGACGATCGTCGTCGACGGCGGCGTCAACCGCTCGATCTAAATCAATGCCAGAGCATTTTTCTCACGCGACGCGTGCGTTCATTTGATTTGAGCAAATAAGCGCGGCCGCAACATTAATTGCGTCGGGGGGTGCTTGAACGCGACCAGTCGATTGAACCCAACTGCCGTTGGTTTAATTTGCGGCGTTGTGGCATCCGTATTCTGGGCGGCCGGATTTGCCGGAGTGCGCCACGGACTAAACGTCGGATTTTCACCGGCGGACCTCGCTGTTCACCGCTACCTCTGGTCGGGACTTGCACTGCTACCGGTCGTGGTGCGAGCCGGCATCGGCGATCTGAATGGTATTGGGTGGGGCCGTGGAATTTTGCTTACGTTACTGGGCGGACCTTTCTTCGCGATTATCGGATATGCGGGTTTTCTGTTCGTGCCACTCGGGCACGGCGGCGTGATTCAACCGTCGTGCGGAGCATTAGGCGGCTTGCTTCTCGCCACTTTGGTACTGCGAGAAAAACTCATAGCTTCGCGGCTGATTGGCGCGCTGATCATCACCAGCGGACTTGTGGTGATTGGCGGTGAAGGAGCAGTCACATTCGGCGAACAGGGAGTGGCTGGGGATCTTCTCTTTGTATTGGCGGGATTTATGTCTGCCGGCTTCAGCACGCTGCTCCGGTTGTGGCGAGTCGCTCCAATGCCGGCTGCGGCAACAATGGGCGTGCTCTCATTATTCGCGATGCCCGTCTACTGGTTGCATTACGGCCTTGCCCACATGGTCTCGTTGGGATGGCGCGAAAATCTACTTCAAGCAGTATTGCAGGGCGTGTTAGCGGGGCCACTAGCTTTATATTTATTTGTCAACTCGATCGCTCTCATTGGAGCTGGGCGGGCAGCCATATTTTTCTCGCTGGTGCCACCATTCGTCCTGCTCATCGGATGGCTTACTCTCGGAGAGGTGCCGAGTCTTCTTCAATTAATAGGGTTGATAATCGTGCTATTTGGATTCCACCTAACGCAGAAAGGATGAAAATGCAGGACCTGACGCGCCGGCCGGACATTATTCCCAATATTGAGCCAAGCTCGCGGTTGCTTCCGATAACCCATTTTATCGGAGCAAGCTCTTCTAATGGGTGGCGAGCGCTCCCTCCACACGGGAGAGGTCGTAGGTTCAATCCCTACAGCGCCCACCAGGGAAAAGCCCAATAGTCAAATACATTTCTGGCATTGGCGCGAAAACGCAATGGCAACTCGCGGCAGAACACGGCATGAACATGGAACGTCCTGACGTGCAAAATACGTGCAGAGTGTTCGTGTGATTCAGTGTGTACGCATCAGCCGGATGCCGACGGTGTTCTCGCCGATGATCAGCGCTCAATGCATGAGCAGTCTGGTTACGTCGAGACGTGTGGGGTGTGTTTGTCAGAAGCACTTGGCGGAGGGAGTGGTCGAACTGAAGGTACAGTCGTCGAGGACGATCGGGTCGGAGACTGTATAAGGGCTCCATGAGCCAAGCCGTTATAGCAATTTCAAACAAGCGAGCGCCTTGCCGACAATTTCAATCTCATCAAGCGCCGCCTCTTCTGTCGCGTGCTTGGTATTATCTGAAATGATCTTCACCCGCGGTGGCCGCGCGGCGCGTAGCAGCTGCAGACGTCGAATGATCACGTTGTCAGATGAATCGCGAATGGCATAAAGGCCATCCGTTGATAGTGCCTTCTCACTGGTTTTCACAACCACCTTTTCGCCCGACATAATCGTCGGCGCCATGGCATCGCCTTCCGCTTCGATCACCAGAAGCTGTTTTGCGGATGCCTGCAATTCCTTTGTTACAAAGCTCGCTGGAAAAGCCCACTCTTCGGCCTTGATGCGCTCGACATGCTGGCCTTCTTTGTGCTTCCGCAGCAGTGAATAACCAACCCCCGATTCGGAACGCGAAGCAAGCTCAGGCATATGTTCACTTGCGCCTAATGCTTCACCTTGGGTCTGATCTTCCGACGTGCCTGGATAACGGCCCCAAAGCAGAATTTGCTCAGGTGAATAGCCGAGCGCGTTGGCAAACGGCTTTAGGTGATCGAGCCGCAACCTGATCAGACCATTTTCGAGACGAGACAACTGCTGTTTGGAAATCCCCGAGCGTTTGACGAGTTCGCTGCGGCTCATGCGGCGTGCCTCGCGGGCGTAGTAGAGGCCCGTTTTTCTCGACCCGGATTTCGCTTTGCGTGCCATCCGCTCATTGTCACCGATTCGGTGAGGCATTTCTAGGAGCACGTCACCGATCTTGCCACTGGTCAGTGCAGTCGCCTACGGCTCCCGTCTAGGTCACCGGTTGCGGGTGCGTCGTGAGCCACGTGCGCGCGCGGCATCCGTCGGATCGAGCCCGAGTTTCTGCCACCACGCTGTTTCATCGCCGTGACGATGGAGCTCGCGATGGTGGCCGCGGCACAAGGGCACCGTGAACTCATCGCTGACCTTGCGACTAAGTGCCCGGCCCTGGGCAAAACGCAGATGATGAGCGTCGCAGGGCCGGCGTCCGCACACCAGACACGTTTGCTGGGCGACAAACCGCACATGGTCGCGATCGCGGATGCGCCGCGGCTCGGGGTGCATCAACACCGATTTATCGACCGATGGCGATGGCGCGGCGGACTTTGCCTTCTTGCCCCGTCGATCAGGAGCGCCGGAGGTCGGTGCATCCTTGTTCGGTTCCGGCGTTCCTTCCGCGAGGTGGATGGCAAAGGCGAACAGTTTGGCGCGAAACGCCTCCTCAACGTGCTTGGCATCGGCCGCGTTGAGCTTGTTCTTTTCCAATAACCGCCGATGCGCCCATTTAGTGGCGCCATCCTCACTGCCGATGTCGTTCAATTCGCCAAGCATCAGGTCGCGCAGGTGCGCCGATGCTGCGATATCGAGGCGCACGGCAGCAAGCACTTTCGCTTTGGTATTATTGCTGGCGTCCGCCGTAGGTTTGTGCGGCGCCGCCAGTGGCGTTCGCGCCACAAGACTGGACGATTTACTGTTGAGCGGGCCGTTGCCGCGGCTCGGCCGTCGAGCCCCTGATCCTGGTTGTGATGGACCAATCAGATCCGGCGCATCGAGATCATCCTCGCCGGCAATACCGACGAGGGTAAACAGCGCATAACGGCGGGCGTAAGTGAGTGCCGCGCCCATGCGATGGGGCGTGGCCGTCTCGGCAACCGGACAGACCGGCCAGTCTGAGGCGATCCATTCGCCGGACGAATGCGCGAGGATGGTGGTCAGATTGACGGTGCCGGACGCCTGGTCGACGGCGGTGGTCTGGACCGTGGCGATCTCATGCTGGCCCAAAGTCTTGCGCACGATCTCAAGGCCGCTGGAGAGCGGCGCGTAGCGGAATTGGCGTGCACCCCCCTGCCTGCCTTGGCGAGTTCGATCTGCGCCTTGGCCAGCGCCGTGGCGAGCGCCGCGATCGATGCGCTAGACCGCTGCATGGCTCGCCTCCGCGCTCAAAAGGTCAAAGCTGACGGCGCCGGATTTGGAGCGCTTGGCGCGCACGCCATGGCCGATCGCCTCCTTGGCGTCCTCCGGCATCAGCCCCTTCAGCTCGGTCTTGGCCTGCTCATGCTCGAGATAGGCCGACCGGGTGCGGGCAAAGATGCCGGCGAACTCGGCCCAGGCATTGGATGAATTCATGTCCACGATGCGGACCGCTTCAAGCCGCGGCTTGGGCGGCTCGACCCCAAACAGTTGGGGCTGCTCGCCGCTCTCGACGCAGCGCCAGAACTTGCGCTCGGCGGTGATGATCAGATGCTCATAGAGCGGATCGGCATGGACCAGGATCTCGACCCCATTTGCCGCCGCCGGTGATCACCGACAGCACCGCGGTGCGCGCCGCTACCACCCACATATTATGTTGCAGCTGCGGCATATACTTTTGAGCCGCCCCCTCCTCCGAGAACGACCACGGCAGCATGAACTTGGCCTCGAACACCGCGTCGCTGCCTTGGACGCGGCCATCCAAAGTGGTCCCCATCCAGGGGATGACTGGATGCCGCAATCGCCGCTGAACATCGGTGATCACCTGCCCGGTCGTGGCCTCGTACCAGCGCCGGTTCAGCTCCTCGGTGGCGACCCCGAGCTGGACAATAAGATTCCCAGACAGATCTTCCGGCTCGACCTCGCCGCGCTTCTCCCGCCACAGCCGAACGAGCGCTTACTCGTCGCCCCACATTATGATCCAGGCGTCCGAACCGCCGATAAAGGATCGCCGGTCGGCGGATCTTTTCCACATGGCATTTTTCATATCTTTCTCCCGGCGGGTTAAATGGAATCGCCTGCTCAATTGATGATATTTATCATTCCATATGATATGATATATAGCATGACGCGGCAGCCTGTCAAGAGGAGCGACGATGGCATCCCCGCCACTGACCAGTGCTCAAATCCGCGCCGCTCGAGCCCTCATCCGCTGGAGCGCCGAAGAGCTCGCCCGCCATTGCGCGGTAAGCGTCACCACCATCCGCCGCGCCGAACTGATGCCGAGCACGACCGCGCTCACCCGGGCCAATGATCAAACGATCCGCCGCGCGCTCGAACAGGCGGGCGTAGAATTTATCGATGCTGGGAAGGATGGACCGGGCGTGCGGCTGCGGGCGCCGCCAGCTGAGAGGTGACTTTTAAGCCTGCGCCACGGCCGTCTTCCGGCGCTCGAACAGGCAGGGTTGGATTCATCGATGCCGAGAACGGTGGCCCCGCTGCCTGCGGAGCTCCATCGGATGTGGCCGGTCGCGCGGCGAGACTCTTGGCCGCGCGTGCACCAGGGGTGCTGCTGCGGCCGCCATGTCGATTCGGTCTTTCAACGGCACTTGCGGATCCCGCATCAGCGCCAACATAAAATCTAAGGGTGAGCGATTGGCTCGGAAGCGGCCGCAAGGAACACCGCATTCTTTATTAGTGTCTTTTTGTTGGGTGTTCCCGGCTGCCGGCCGCCGCGCCGTTCGCCAGGTCGTGATCCGCGAGGCATATTTGCTACTTCGCTATTTTGCGCGTGCGGCCGAACGAAAGGGAATTAACGTCTCGTTAACCTGCCGATTGCGCGTGTTTCTCATGTCCCCGCCGGCGAGGTACCACGGCAGTGATTGCTACTAAGTTACTATTTTTTGCTATTTGATCTTGCGGATTGCCGCGCCGGCATGATGCAACCGCTCAGTGTGCATCTGGCAGAACGAGCTAGCGTCGTGGCGCGTCACCGATGACGGACCCGACCCGACTCAGTCCGGCTTGACCACGCGAATGTGCAGCTCGCGCAATTGCTTCGGCGTCGCCTCCGACGGCGCGCCCATCATCAGATCTTCGGCGCGCTGGTTCATCGGGAACAGCACCACTTCGCGCAAGTTTTCCTCGCCGCACAACAGCATGACGATGCGGTCGATGCCGGGCGCGATGCCGCCATGCGGCGGCGCGCCAAGCGACAGCGCGTGCAGCATGCCGCCGAATCTGCGCTCCAGCGTCGCTTCGTCATAGCCGGCGATGGCGAAGGCCTTTTTCATCACCTCGGGGCGATGATTGCGGATGGCGCCGGACGACAGCTCCACGCCATTGCAGACGACGTCGTATTGGATGGCCTTGATCGAGAGAATTTTGTCGCGATCAGCCGGATCGAGCGCCTGGAATTCGTCGATCGCCATGTTCGGCATCGAGAATGGATTATGCGAAAAGTCGATCTTCTTTTCCTCCTCGTTCCACTCATACATCGGGAAATCGACGATCCAGCAAAAATCGAAGCGGTCTTTTTTGATAAGACCAAGCTCTTCGCCGATCTTATTGCGCGCGGGTCCGGCGAATTTGACGAAGCTTGCCGGATCGCCGGCGACAAAGAACACCGCGTCGCCATCCTTCAAGCCGAGCTTGCCGCGCAATACCTCGGTCTTTTCCGCGCCGAGATTGTTGGCGACCGGCCCGCGGCCAATCGCGGCGCCGCCGTCAAGCGCATAGAAAATATAACCGAGGCCCGGCTGGCCTTCGCCCTGCGCCCAGGAATTCATGCGGTCGCAGAACGCGCGCGAGCCGCCGCCCGGCGCCGGGATCGCCCACACCGCGCCTTTCGGATTGGTCTCCAGGATGCGCACGAAAATCTTAAAACCCGAACCGCGGAAAATATCCGACACGTCCTGCATGACGATCGGGTTGCGCAAGTCCGGCTTGTCGCTGCCGTATTTGGCCAGCGCTTCGCTATAGGGAATGCGTGGGAATTCTTTCGTCACCGGCTTACCGTCGGCAAATTCCTCGAACACGCCGCGCAGCACCGGCTCGACCGCTGCAAACACATCGTCTTGGGTGACGAAGCTCATCTCGATGTCGACCTGATAGAACTCGCCAGGCGAGCGATCGGCGCGCGCATCCTCATCGCGAAAGCACGGCGCGATCTGGAAATAGCGATCGAAGCCCGCCACCATGATCAATTGCTTGAACTGCTGCGGCGCCTGCGGCAACGCGTAGAACTTGCCGGGATGCAGCCGCGACGGCACCAAATAGTCGCGCGCGCCTTCCGGCGAGGATGCGGTCAGGATTGGCGTCTGGAATTCGAAGAAGCCCTGCGCCTTCATGCGGCGGCGAATGGAATCGATGATCGCGCCGCGCTTCATGATGTTTTGGTGCAAGTGCTCGCGACGCAGGTCGAGGAAACGGTACTTGAGCCTTATGTCCTCGGGATATTCCTGTTCGCCGAATACCGGCATCGGCAGTTCGCCGGCCGGGCCCAAGACTTCGATGGCGCGGATGTAGACCTCGACCGCGCCGGTCGGCAGGTCGGGATTTTCCGTGCCCGCAGGCCGGCGCCGCACCTTGCCGTCGACTCGCACCACCCATTCCGAGCGCAGCGTCTCGGCGGTCTTAAACGCCGGGCTGTCCGGATCGGCCACCACTTGGGCGAGGCCGTAATGGTCGCGCAAATCGATGAACAGCACGCCGCCATGATCGCGGATGCGATGGCACCAGCCGGAAAGTCGGACCTCGGCGCCGATGTCGCTCTCGCGGAGCGCGCCGCAGGTATGGGTGCGGTACCGATGCATGCTCATTCCGCCGCATGAAATAGGTGAAAGGAGGCGCACAACCGCATGGCCTTCCTTGCTTTGTCAAGCGCCGGCCGCGCAGCGCCGCGGCGCCGGTCCAGACCGCCTCGACACGATGGCACCGATCTGCAGACTCCGTCGGGCGTGGAGCGAAGATGAATCGCAAATCGTCCAGTAAAACCGCGGCCGCGACGCCGGTGATGACCGCGGCAGAAGCGGTGGTCGCTACGCTGATCGCCCACGGCCTGGACGCGATCTATGCGTTGCCGGGGCTGCAGAACGACCCGCTGTTCGACGCGTTGTTTCGGTTTTCCGGCCAGCTCCGCACCATCCACACGCGCCACGAACAGGGCGCCGCCTATATGGCGCTCGGTGCCGCGCTCGCGACCGGCAAGCCGGCGGCTTATGCGGTGGTGCCGGGACCGGGCTTTCTCAATTCTGCGGCGGCCCTCCTCACGGCTTATTCAATGAATGCGCCGGTGCTAGCACTGATCGGGCAAATCCCGCATGCCGATATCGGCCGAGGCCTCGGCCACCTGCATGAGATCCGCGACCAGACCGGCATCATCAAGCGGCTGGTCGATCATGCCGCGCTCATCGCCAAGCCGCAGGACGCCTCGCGCGTAACCGCCTTGGCGCTGCGCGCGATGTGTGTCGGCCGACCCGGTCCGGCGGCGATCGAATGCGCGATGGACGTCTGGAGCCAATCGTCGCACGTCAGTATCCAAGATCCCCCGCCGATCCCGCCGCCGAAGATTGACACGGCGGCGATCCAGCGCGCCGCCAAGCGCCTCGGCGCGGCCAAACGCCCGATGATCGTCTGCGG
>JBASAH010000393.1:0-19232 GCA_049650505.1 Xanthobacteraceae bacterium | reverse complement strand
GTTCAGCTGGGCGTCGGCGCAGCTTCTGGGCGCGCTCGCCCCGGTCAATCGCGGCGCCACGTTGGTGCTCGCCGAAAAATTCTCGGCGAGCCGCTTCTTTACGCATTTGCGCGACCACGGCGTAACGATCGCCACCGGCAATCCGACCACGCTCAACATTCTGCTCAACAGCGAAACTCATCTGCAACGCGATAATCTGCCCAAGCTGCGATTCATCACGTCGAGCTCGGCGCCATTGCTGCTCGACGAATGGAAGCGGTTCGAGCAGAAATTCGGCGTCCGCGTCGCACAAGGCTATGGCGCCAGCGAGGTCAACTGGATCGCCGCGATTTCCGGCGAGCAGCGCCGCCTCGGCACGGTCGGCCGGCCATTTGCCCATCACGACCTCGCTATCGTCGACGCTGACGGTCGCCGTTTGCCGGCTGGCGAACTCGGGCAGGTCGAGGTCGGCGGCTGGCCGGATCATCCGTTCCGTTATCTCGCCGAAGATGGCGCGGTGCGAACCCATGCCCGCGGCCGTATCCGGACCGGCGATATCGGCTGCCTCGACAGCGACGGCTTTCTCACCCTGACCGGCCGGGAAAAGGAATTGATCATCCGCGGCGGCGCCAAGATTTCCCCGCTCGAGATCGATGCCTGCTTGATGCAATGCGCTGAAGTGATCGAAGCGGCCACTATCGGCGTTCCTGACGCGATCTATGGCGAGGAAGTCGTCAGCTACGTGGTTGGCCGGTCCGGCGCGACGCTCGATACCGAAGCGCTGTTACGGCACTGCGCGGCGAACCTGCCGGCGTTCAAGGCGCCGAAGCAGATCGTGCTGGCAAGCGCATTGCCAAAGACCGAGCGCGGCAAGCTTGACCGCAAAGCACTGGCACGCAGCGCCACGGCGGGAGAGCGTGCGAGCCGCCAGGATTAAAACTACCGCCCGGTGCGCGCCAAGGAATGCACCCAGCCCTGCATGCGCTTCTTGGCGTTGGCGATATCCTCTTTTGTGAAGAAATCCTCCGGTCGCACCTTGTCGATCGGATAGACCGGGCGAAGAAAATCGCTCTCATAGCCGAACGGCACGGTGGCATCGATACCCAGGCCGCCCTCGAACTGGGTGTTGGAGGCAGTCCACTGCCGATCGCCTGCGGTCATGCGTTCGGCCGGCATGAAGGTCTGGCCGCGACCGCCCGGAATCGGATTGAGAATATCGGTGCGCGGATTCACCCGCGTGGTCAGGCACCACATGATGTCGTCCATCGAATAGGGATCGACGTCCTCGCTGACCGCGATGGCGAGACGCATACCTTGCGAGCACGACAAAGCCGCGGCCATGAAATTGCGCTGCCAGCCCTCATCGATCTGATGGCGCTTTTTCACCTGAATGATGCAGCCGCCCCAATCGGTCATGCAGTATGGGATCACGACGTTCTGCACGATGCCTGGCTGCAGCCGGTTGCACAGCTCGTAGATCGCCGCCTCGCGCACCGTGGTATCGATGTTGTGATCGTCGAGCATATGCACGCCAAGTGCGAAGATGATCGGCTTGGTCGCGGGCTTGCGCATGGTGATGGCGGTGACGTGGAAAGTCGGCGCCTTGTAGGACTTGCCCATATAGCCGGCCCATTCAGGGTGGAAATGGTAGCGGCCCTGTACGCCGGCCTCTTCAGCCTCTTTGGTTTCGAAGCGGCGGTCGCGTGGATTGACGTAGCCCTCGAGCACGATCTCGCAATCGGCCAGCGCCATGGCGTCGACCGTGCGCGCCTTGACCAGCCGAATCGGCGCACCCTGCACCGCCGACGCGATCCCGATCTCGTCGCAGCCCATCGGCAGGATCGCATAATCGAACCCGGCGCCGGCCAACAGCGTGCAGGCCGGCGGCACGCCGAAACAAACTGTAATCGGCACCGGCTGATCGGTTTTGTAATATTTGTTGACGACTTGCCACATGTGCGAGCCGGGCGAGATTTGGAAGGTGCCGATATTGCCCCAGCGGAAATTCATGCGGTTGTAGCCGAGATCGGAACCGCCATCGAATTGCGCACCGGTGACGCAGCGAATGCCGGAGCCGACGGTGAGCTCCGGCTCGTAGGTGGTATGGCGGATCGGCACCATCCATTCATTGACGTCGCGCGGGTTCTCGATCACGTGCTCCTGGCACGGCGCTTCGCTCTGCGCGATTTCAACCGGCTTGATCGGATGCGACAACGCATGCGCCAGCTTGCGCACGCGATCGGCATCGTCGGCCCAGCCGAACATGCGATTGATGATGGCCATGTCGCCAAAGAGATTGGTGATGACGCGATGATTCGGCTTGCCCTTGACGTTGTTGAACAGGACCGGGCAACCGCCATCCATATGCTTCTGCAGGCCGGTAACCTGAAGATCGGGATCGACTTCCTTGTCGGTCTCGATCAGTTCGCCCGACGCGCGCAACCATTCCAGCGTGCTGCGCAGATCGAAGGCCTGGTTCGGCATCGCGGCGGAGTGGGTCTCGCCGCGCTTTTCTTTGCTGCGCGCTACCTGTTGCATCGGTCACTTCCCTATTGCATAGATTGCTAAGTATTATCGGCACGAGGCCCTTGACCTGTCAACGCCGATGCCGTCGCGACGTTCACCGAAAGCCAAACAGAATCAGCGCGCCGTCGCGTTTCCACCGCGGCTGTCGTCGGGCTATCTGGTCCGCGACGCGCATCGCGCCTTTCAGCGGGTACTGGAACGCCGCATCGCAGCTTACGGTGTCACCCGCGGCCAATGGTACTTTCTCCGCGTGTTGTGGACTGCCGACGGACTTACGCAGCGCGAATTATCGGCGCGGGTTGGCATGATGGAGCCGACAACGGCGGTCGCGCTGCGCAGCATGGAGCGATCGCAGCTCATTCGCCGGCTCCGCGCCGCCGACGATCGCCGCAAGGTGCGGGTCTTCCTCACCGCAAAGGCAAAGCGGCTGCGCAATGAATTGCTCACGGCTGCTCGCGGCATCACGGCGGATGCGGAGAAGGGCATTGCCGCGCGCGACCTCGCCAATTTCCGCCGGGTGATCGCGCACATGACCGCCAACCTGGATCGGATTGCGTACTAGTCCGAGCAGCGCGCGTGCTGCTCATCATAAAACTTAACAGGCGTGTCGGTTTGGCGCAGCCGGAGAATGCCGGTGGAAATGCCGGCTTGGCCGCTTTATCCTTTCCACTGCAATCCGGGAGAACGAGATGACTGCCAGTCGGTATTGGATCGGCATTGGCGCATTGTGCGCGCTGGGATGGCTGGCGGCTCCCGCCGCATATGCACAAGCGGATAATTATCCGCAAAAGCCTGTCACGATCATTTCGGACGCCGCGCCAGGATCCACGCCGGACGTTGATGCGCGTTTCATCGCCGCTGGGCTGAGCAAAGCATGGCAACAGCAGGTCATCATCATCAATCATGCCGGCGCCAACGGCAGTATTGCCGCGCGGGTCGCCGCTGAAGCCGCCCCCGACGGCTACACGCTATTCATGCCGGCGCTCTCGACCTTCGTCGCGCTGCAATCAATTGCACCAAACCTGCCGCTCAAGCTGCCGCGCGACTTTTTGCCGATCGGATTCACGGCGGAAAATCCGATGTTCGTTGCGGTGACGCCGGGGCTCGGGGTGAGTACGCTGCCGGAACTGATCGCGCTCGCCAAGAAACAGCCGGGAACGATTTCCATCGCGGTGACCGGGGTCGGCAGGCTCACGCATTTGACCGGGCTCCTGCTGCAAGATCGGGCCGGTATCCAGCTCCTTCCGGTGCCGTACAACGGCGGCCCGGCGGCCGCGCTGTCGGACGTCGGCGCCGGACGCGTGTCGATGATCATCGAAGGTTATTCCGGCATCGTCGGCGCAATAAAAGCCGGCCAGGTGAAAGTGATCGCGGTCGCCGCAGCCCAGCGTCTGCCGCAATTTCCCGATCTACCCACCGTGGCGGAGACGCTTCCGAGCTTTTCCGCCACCGGCTGGCAGGTCTTGGTCGCACCGCGCGGTACGCCGGACGCGATCATCAACAAGGTCGAGGCCGATCTCGCCAAGGTTGTCAGTGACCCGGAGTTCCAGAAACTGCTCTCCAATATTGGCAGCTATTCGCATGCCATGAACGCCAGGGAAGCGCTCGCCTTTGTCGAAGAACAACAGCGGACCTGGCTGCCGTTGCTTGAAAAAATTCCGGTGAAGTGAATTCAGAGCTATTTGAGGACTGTTGATCGGGCCTAGTCCTGTGATAAGGCCAGCGCGCGCAGTGTTGCGCGAGGGAGATTTGGATGTTGACACTCTACTATGCTCCGGGCGCTTGCTCGATGGCCTCGCATATCGTGCTGGAGGAAAGCGGCGAGAAATACGAGCCGAAAAAGGTTGACCTCGCCGGCGGCGAGCAGCGCACTGAGGCTTATTTGAAAATCAATCCATTGGGCCGCGTGCCGGCGCTGCGCCTCGACAATGGCGAGCCGTTAGCCGAGAACACCGCCATTCTGCCCTATCTCGGCAAGAAATTCGGACTGTGGCCGAGCGATGCGAATGCCGAGGCCAAGGCGCTGTCACTGATCGGCTTCTTTGCCACGAGCGTGCACCCAGCACATGCCCATGTCGGCCGGCCGGAACGCTATACCGCCGATGCTTCGGCGTTTCCGGGCATCAAGGACATGGGGCTTAAGACCTTCCACACCTATCTGAAACAGATCGACGGGATACTCGCCGGCCGCGAATGGTTCTCGGACCGCTATTCGGTGCTCGATCCATACGGGTTCGTCTTTTACACCTGGGGCGTGCGCCGCGAGCTGCCGATGGCTGAACTTAAGAACTACACCGCACACAAGGACCGCATGCTCAAGCGTCCCGCCGTCGGCCGCGTGGTCGCGGACGAGAAGCTGAAGGTGTAGTAGCGCTGGTCATTGCGAGGAGCGAAGCGACGAAGCAATCCAGAAAGCCATAAATCTCACTGGATTGCTTCGCTTCGCTCGCAATGACGGAAGCGGTCACGCCGTCTTCTGCACTTTTAATCCGAGGTCGGCGATGGTGCGCTCGCGCATGATGAATTTTTGAATCTTGCCGGTCACCGTCATCGGGAATTCGTCGACGAATTTGATATAGCGCGGCACTTTATAATGCGCGATCTGATCGCGGCAGAAGGCGCGGATTTCTTCCTCGGTCGCGCTGACGCCGGGACGCAACTTGACCCAGGCGCAAATCTCTTCGCCATAGCGATCGTCCGGCACGCCGATCACCTGGACGTCCTGGATCTTCGGATGACGATAGAGAAATTCCTCGATCTCGCGCGGATAGACGTTCTCGCCGCCGCGAATGACCATGTCCTTGATGCGCCCGACGATGTTGCAATAACCCTCGGCGTCGATGGTCGCGAGGTCGCCGGTATGCATCCAGCGCGCCGCATCGATGGCCTCGCGGGTGCGCTCTTCGTCGCCCCAATAGCCGAGCATTACGCAATAGCCGCGAGTGAGGAGCTCGCCCGGCGTTCCGGTCGGCACGATGCGGCCATTCAGATCGACGATCTTGACTTCGACATGGGGTTGAATGCGCCCGACGGTCGAAACGCGGCGCTCCAGCGGGTCCTCGGTCGAGCTCTGGAAACTGACCGGGCTGGTTTCGGTCATGCCGTAGGCAATGGTGATTTCGGAAAGATGCATGTTGCCGATCGCGCGCTTCATCACTTCGATCGGGCATGGCGAGCCGGCCATGATTCCAGTGCGCAGCGAGGAAAGATCGAAGCGGCTGAATTCCGGATGATCGAGCTGCGCGATGAACATGGTCGGCACGCCGTGCAGCGCGGTGCAGCGCTCCTCGGCGACGGCTTGCAATGTCGCGAGCGGATCGAAGCCTTCGCCGGGAAACACCATGCAGGCGCCGTGCGTCAGCGCCGCAAGATTGCCGAGCACCATGCCAAAACAATGGTAGAGCGGCACCGGGATGCACAGCCGGTCCTCGGACGTAAGCCGCATGGCTTCGCCGATGAAGAAACCATTGTTGAGGATGTTGTGGTGCGACAGGGTCGCGCCCTTTGGGAAGCCGGTGGTGCCGGAGGTGAACTGAATGTTGATCGGTTCGTCGAATTGCAACTGCGGCGCCAATTCGGCGATGCGCTTTGTTTCGCTCGCGCCGCCGCGCGTCATGATTTCGGAGAAGCGGAACGTGCCTGGGTGCCAACTGTCGCCGAGCAGAACGACGGAGCGCAGCGCCGGCAGACGCGCCGATTCGAGCTTGCCGGGTAGGGCATGACCGAGTTCCGGCGCCAGTTCGCGCAGCATGCCGACGTAATCGGAGGTCTTGAAACGCTCGGCGAGAATGAGCGCTTTACAGCCGACTTTGTTGAGCGCGTATTCGAGCTCGGCGGTTCGGTAGGCGGGATTGATGTTGACCAGGATGAGCCCGGCTTTGGCGCTGGCGAACTGCGTCAGCACCCATTCGCTGTTGTTGGCCGACCAGATGCCGATGCGATCGCCGGGATTGAGTTCGAGCGTCAGAAGCCCGGCCGCGAGCCTGTCGACGGCCTCGCGCAGCTCGGCATAGCTGAGGCGGACGTTTTGATGAGGGACCACAAGCGCCGGGCGCGTTGCCCATTTGGCGCAAGCGTCATCGAAAAACTGTCCGATCGTTTTGCCGATCAGCGGCTGATCGCTTGCCCCATGCACATAGCTGAGCTCAAGTCCGGCCATTGCCGTTCCTCCCGTCATTTTGCCGGAGATTATAGCGCTTAACCGGGCCGGCAACTGCACGATTCAATGCTGCGGCGGACGCCGCTAACGCGACGAAAACGCTAGTGCGGCGGACACTAGCGGGTACTGGCTTTGTGGCCGTCGTCCTGCTTGGTACACTGCACTCAATAAGCTCGAACGCTGCGCGAAGGAAATGACCACCGGGATGAATGCAGAACTTTCAGTGTCGCTCTGGCGCGGCGCGCAGCATGGCCATTATGAGACCTATCGCGTGCCGCAGCGGCAAAGCCAGACCGTGCTCGACGTCGTCACTTTCGTGCAGCGGTATATCGACCCAACCCTGTCATATCGCTTTGCCTGCCGGGTCGGGGTCTGCGGCTCATGCGCGATGACCGTCAACGGCAAACCGCGTTGGACCTGCCGCACCCATGTCGCCAAAGTCGCCGCCGGCGGCAGGCTTGAGATCGGTCCGCTCGAGAATTTGCCGGTGATCAAGGATCTCGCCACCGACATGCAGGTGTTCTTTGAGAAATGGCAGCAGGCGAAAGGCGCGTTCGCGCCAACCAAGACCCGCCATGACGCCATTGCGCAGATCAGGCCGGACACGGCGGCGCGCACGGCAGCCGATGCCGCGATCGAATGTATCAATTGCGGGGTGTGCTATTCGGCCTGCGATACTGTGCGCTGGAACAGCGATTACCTCGGCCCCGCCGCGCTTGCGCGCGCCTGGACGCTGGTCAATGATGAGCGCGACGGCGGCAATACCACACGCTTGCAAGCGATCGCCGGTTCCGGCGGTTGCCATGCCTGCCATTCGCACCAGTCGTGCCAAGAACTGTGCCCGCAGGCGCTCAATCCGACTGCCGCGATCGCCGGGCTCAAGCGCCGTACCGCGGCGGCATATCTCAAAGGCGAGATCACGGCATGAATGTGCGCCTCTATGTGTGGCAGCGCGCCACCGCCGCAATCATGGCGCCGCTCGTACTTACTCACATCGCGGTGATTTTCTACGTGACGCGGCAAGGCGTCAGCGCCGCGGACATTCTCACGCACACCCGCGGCAGCATCGCCTGGGGATTATTCTACGGGCTGTTCGTCTTGGCGGTTTCGATCCACGCGTCGATCGGCGTGCGCAATGTACTGACCGAATGGTCGCCACTCTCCGAACGCGGCGCCGGCGCCGGCGCCATCATATTCGGTTTGCTGCTGGCGCTGCTTGGCATGCGCGGCGTTGCCGCCGTGGTGCTGCCGTGATCGCGCGGCAAATCAAACATCGCGGCAGCGCATTGTGGATCGCTGCAATGGTGCATCGGCTTTCCGGCCTGGCGCTCGCCATCTTCCTGCCGCTGCACTTCCTCGCGCTTGGTCTCGCAATCGACGGCGAGGCGCGATTTGAGAATTTTCTGCGCTGGACCGATCAGCCGCTGATCAAGGTCGCCGAGATCGGCCTCATGTTCCTGTTCACGGTTCATTTACTCGGCGGCTTGCGCGTTCTGGTGATTGAAAACTTCGACTGGCGCGATGGACAGAAGCAACTCGCCACCGCTGCCGCGGCACTGTCGGCCCTTGTCGCCTTCGCTTTTCTGACCCGCGTATTCTGAATTGTCATGGACGTCGAGCATCTTAAGACCGACATTTTGATCCTCGGCTCCGGCGGCGCCGGACTGTTCGCGGCGCTGCACGCGCTCAAGGCGAATCCCGATCTCGATGTCACGATCGCGAGCAAGGGCCTCCTCGGCAAATGCGGCTGCACCCGCATGGTGCAGGGCGGCTACAACGTGGCGCTCAATCCCGGCGATTCGGTCGAGCGCCATTTCATGGACACGATCGAGGGCGGCAAATGGCTGCCGCATCAGGAGCTCGCCTGGACGCTGGTCGCAACCGCCGTCGAGCGGGTGCGCGAACTGGAGAACGAGATCGGCTGTTTCTTCGATCGCAACCCCGACGGCACGCTGCACGGCAAAGCCTTCGCCGGACAGAGTTTCGATCGCACGGTGCACAAGGGCGATCTTACCGGCATCGAGATCATCAACCGGCTGATGGAACAAGTGTGGGCACGGCCGGTCCGCCGCCTTGAGGAGCATCGCGCGGTCGCGCTTATTCCGGCGAAAGACGGTGCGCTTGCCGGCGTCCTTATGATCGATGTGCGCAGCGGAGCAGTCCGCTTCGTCAATGCCCAAGCCGTGCTGCTGGCGACCGGCGGCGGCCCGACCATGTATCGCTATCACACGCCGTCCGGCGACAAGACCATGGACGGCCTTGCCATGGCGCTGCGGCTCTGCTTGCCGCTGCGCGACATGGAGATGGTGCAGTTCCATCCGACCGGATTGCTGGCCGGACCGGATACGCGCATGACCGGCACGGTGCTGGAAGAAGGCTTACGCGGCGCCGGCGGGCATCTGCTCAACGGCGCCATGCATCGCTTCATGGCCGACTACGATCCTAAGCTCGAGCGCGCCACGCGCGACGTCGTCAGCCGCGCCATCTACGCGGAGATGAAAGCCGGCCGGACCACGCCGAACGGCGGGGTCTATATCAAAATGAGCCATCTCGGCCCGGCCAAGGTGGCCAAGGAATTCAAGGGCATGGTCGACCGCTGCCGCGATTGCGGTTTCGACCTCGCCGGCGGACTAGTCGAAGTGGTGCCCACGGCACACTATTTTATGGGTGGGCTGCTCTGTGACGTGAATACGGCGACCGAATGCTTCGGCCTTTTTGTCGCCGGGGAGGATGCAAGCGGCATGCACGGCGCCAACCGGCTCGGCGGCAACGGTGTCGCCAATTCGACCGTCTTCGGCGGCATTGCCGGCGACGTGATGCCGCACTGGATTGCCAGGAACCCAGGCCATCGCACGCCCGATATGAACGTGCTCGATTTCGAACTGGCGCGGGCGCAGCAGCCGTTCGCGCGTCGGGCCGGCGATGTCAACGCGCTGCGGGAAAAGCTTCTCGACACAATGTGGGATTATGTCGGCGTGGTGCGCGATCGCGCCGGCATCGAACACGGATTAAAGGTGGTCGACGACATCGAAGCGGAACTGCTCGCGACCGGTATTCCTGACCACGATCGCCGCTTCAACTTGACCTGGCACGATTGGCTCAACCTGCGATCGCTGTGCGAGATCAGCCGGGTGATTGCGCTGGCGGCGTTGCGGCGCGAAAATTCGCGCGGCGCGCATTATCGTTCCGATTTCCCCGAACCGGGCGATCTTCCGACCTCGACATTCACGGTGGCCCGCCAGACGGCCGGGCGGCTTGAACTGACCGATGCGCCGGTCCTGTTCACCCATGTCAAACCGGGCGAGACCCTGCTGCGCGATCCGATCGCAGCCGAATGAGGCAAGGCAAAATGGTTCCCCTCGCATCCCTGCAACGCACCGCCGAGGAGCTGATGGCGAAGGCCGCCATCGAAATCCCCGAGGATTACCTCGACGGTCTGCGGCGCTGCGCCGACACCGAGAAGGGCGATCTGTCCTCTTTCGTGATCAAGGCCATGCTCGAGAACTACGAAGCGGCGAAAGAAGATCGCCGCGCCATGTGCGGCGATACCGGCCTGCCGCGCTGGTACGTGAAAATCGGCAATGAGGCGCGGATCGAAGGCGGACCGATCGCGCTCGAGGCGGCGTTGCGCCGCGCCACCGCGCGGGCGACGACAAGCGTGCCGCTGCGCCCCAATCGGGTGCATCCATTATGGCGCACCGATCACAACAACAATGTTGGGATCAATGCGCCGGAGATCGAATACGCGTTTCATCCCGACGCCGATTGGATCGAACTCACCACCGTGCACAAGGGCGGCTTGTTCGGCACGGATTACCGCATGCTGTTCCCTGGCGACGGGATCGAGGGCATCAAGCGATTTTATCTCGACACGCTGATCGGCTTCGGCAAGCGCGGCCTCGCCTGCCAGCCGGCCATTGTCGGCATCGGGCTCGGCGGCTCCAAAGACACCAGCGTGGTGCTTGGCAAACAGGCCTCATGCCTGCGCATCGTTGGATCGCGTAACCCGGATCCGCGCGTCGCCGCGCTGGAAGAGGAATTCAAGGAGCTCGGCAACAGCATCGGCATGGGCGCGATGGGCTTCGTCGGCTCGTCCATGGTGATCGATTGCCACATCGAGGTCGGCTATTGTCACACCGGCGGCATGCCGATGTCGGTGCACATGTTTTGTCTGTCGTCGCGCCGCGCCTGCGCGCGCATTTCCGCGAACGGCAAGGCGACCTTCCGCACCGATCCGATGTGGTTCACCGATTACATGCGGCGCGAAACCGTCGAGTGGGGTCGGCAGACGGCTGAAGCCGCGGAATGACATGAGCGAACTAAAAACCATTCATCTCAATCTTCCAGCGCGCACCGAAGACCTCCGCCGCTTGGAGATCGGTTCGGTCGCCTATCTCACCGGCCGGGTCTTCACCGCACGCGAAGGCGTCTACAAGCGGGCGATCGCCGACGGTGTCGGCATGCCGGCAGGCAAGGACGTACTCGGCATCACCAACTTCCACTGCTCGCCGGCCGCCAGCATCAATCCGGATGGCAGCTATAACGTCGGCGCGGTGACGGCGACCGCTTCGTTTCGCTTCGCGCAATGGCTCGACGGCTGGTTTCGGCTGTCCGGCTGCAACATCATCATCGGCAAAGGCGGCATGACATCCGAGGTCTATCGCGACTTCTTTGTGCCGAATAACGCGATCTATCTCACCACCGTGGGCTACGGCACCGGCGCGCTGCTCGGCCGCGGCATCAAGCGCGTCGCCGGCGTCTACTGGCTGGAGGAACTCGGGCTGGCGCAGGCCATCTGGGTGCTCGAAGTGGAAAACTTCGGTCCGTTCCTGGTCGAGAGCGACCTTGCCGGCAACAGCCTATTCGAGCGCGAGAACGCCAAGATTGCGCCTGGGCTGGAGCGGCATTATGCCGGCACCAAGCCGGCGACGCTGCGTCGCTACGGCGAGACTGACGATAAGACCGAAGAAGTTATTTGATCACTTTTTCTCTCCCCGTTCCGCCTCGCTATGCCGGGGGGGCGTATAATCAAAGCACCCGAATGAACGGGCGTTCGGCTTGCGGATCGACCTCCACTTGCGCGCCGTTCGGAATGGCTTGGGTGATATCCAGATCAAATCCCGAAATCATGGTGAAATCGGCAAGCGCCGCGCCCTGAACCATGATCGGATTGGCCCGATTCAACACCAAAGCCGCCGGCATCACGCCGCGCGCCTTCATCTCGTGCAGCATCCAGGCGGTGGCAACGCCGCCCTTGGCGGCGTCCAGCACCAATACGTGGCCTTGGTAACTTTCGCCGGCGAGCCTGTGCTCCGGCCGCGAGAACACACCGCGGCTACGATCGAGATCGTAACGCGCCGAGAAACCGTCGCTCGCGACCAGCGCTTTCGCCTGCACTTTGCGGCCCATGCCCGCGGCCGCGTAAAAAATTTTTTCGTTCATCATTACGTTCCTGGGCCGATCTTGCCGCCCGCGCAGGCCGCTTCGACGCATCGCTCCATCGAGAGCAGCACCGGCCGATAACCGTAGCCGCCGATGATATTGACGAGCTTGGCCGAATTCGTTGCGAGGCGATGCCAGCCATTGGCTTCGGCCATTTCCCGCGCATAGCTCTGATAAAAGCACATGCCTGACAGCACGGTGCCGCCCGCTCCTTCGATCCGCGCGGTAAGCCCCAGCCTGTCGCAATCCGGCTTCACCTGTGGGCTGGTGACCGCAAGCAGTGGAATCTTGACGTTCCGACCGTCAAGCAGGCCCGCCAGTTTTTGCATTTCCATGAGGCTGAGCTGCGGGGCGGAGAATACGACCAGATCGGCTTCGCCGATGTCCTTGGCATAGCGCTGCTGGAATGCGCGGATATCCGCCTCACCGACCGCGTGTGTAGGCAAGGCTGAACCAGACGGGACTATATCGGCGAGGCGCACCGCCTCGGGCGTCACGCCGGCGATGTGAAACAGCGCCACTGAGCCGAAGCTCGCCAGCGCCGCGCCGAAATGCTTCATCTCGTCCGGCCCTGGCGCGCGCTCGATCCCAAGGAGCGCCGGCACTTGCGAATAATCGCCGGCCAAGCGGCCGACAACGCCACCGAGCGCGCCCCAATCGTTGAGCTCGCGTGGCGTCCACGACAGTTCAACCAAAAAAGTCGTCCGCCGATGCGCGTCGAGATGATAGCCGTAACGCGGCGTGCGCCCGGTGAGGCCGGCACTCAAGGCCGAGGGCCCGCCCTCGAAATTCGAACGCGCGCCGCACACGCTGTTGCAATAGATCACGACGCCGGTATCGCCGTAGGCGACATGCTCGCCGCGCACCGGCGGCATGATCGTCTGATAGTTGATGCAGGTATCGGTCATCAACACGCCAAGCGCCTCGAAGGCGGCAATCGCGCGGCGCTCGAGATCGAGCATCCACGGCTGCTGCTTCAGTTTTTGCGCCTGCGCAAAATCGGTGCCGCGCGGGTCGGTGATGGTCGGAATGCGCACTTGGCATTCGCCTTGCGAGAGCTTGGTCCAGCGTTCCAGCCATTCCACGCCGGCGCGGCCGAGCGACTCGGTGTCCGCCATGATGTGGGCCTGCGTCACCGGTACGAAATCCGCCGCACCGAGATAGGTCCCGACCTTTATTTGATGTTTGATCGCCCATTGCCGCAGCGGGCCGAATTCGCCGCTGCGCATTGCCTGTTCTTCGTCGTTCAGCTTCACAATTTTCGTGGCCCGTCTCGGTCGCCTCGGGTCCGGTCGGCTTATTGACCGACGACGCCGGCCGCTTTGATCAGCGGCACCCATTTATCGACTTCGGAGTTGACCAAGTGGCGCAACGCATCCGGCGAGCGCTGAGCCGGCGGCGGAACATCGGCGCCGATCTCGCCCAGTCGCTTGGCAATGACTGGATCTTGCATCGCTTTTTGCACGGCGTCGTTCATGCGCGCGATGATCGCGGCGGAAGTGCGCTTGGGCGCAAACAACGCGGTCCAGGCGACGGTTTGCAGATTCGGCAGTCCAACCTCTCTCGCCGAGGGCACATTCGGAATTGACATCGCGCGCTGCGGAATCGTGACGACGATCGGATTCTCGCTGCCGTTGACGATATGCGGTGTCGCCGTCACCACCTGGTCGAACAACATGTCGATCTGCCCGCCCAGGAGATCGTTGGTGGCTTCCGATAGCCCGCGATAGGGGACATGCACGACGTCGGCGCCGGTGAGGTGATTGAACAGAAGCAACGTCAAATGCGAGATCGAGCCGATCCCGGCGCTGCCCATGGTGGTCTTGCCCTTGTTTGCTTTGGCATAGGCGATGGTCTCGTCGAGGCTATGCAGGGGAAGCGTTTTGCGGGTCACTAGAACCATGGGCGTGCTGGCGACCAGAATGACCGGCTCGAAATCGGTCCGCGGATCGTAAGCCAGGCTCTGATAGATGCCGAGGCTTGCGGCATGCGTGCCGAGATTGCCCATCACCATGGTGTAGCCGTCGGGATCGGCGCGTGCGCCGCGCGTCGCGCCAATCGTGCCGCCGGCGCCGGTGACGTCCTCCACCACGACTTGCTGGCCGAGCAGCGGACCGATCGTTGCCGCGATAAGCCGCGCCAGGATGTCGGTCGGCCCGCCCGCGGCGAACGGCACGACGAAGGTGATCGGCCGGCTCGGATAGCGGTCTTCGGCGCGCGCGCCGCTCGCGGCGAAAACGGTGGCGGCCGCAATCAGCAAGCAAAAAACTGCCGCGACAAGCCGGTAACCCCTGCCAAATCCAATCATTTTCCTCCCCTCGGCAAAGGTCGTGACTGTAGGGGGGCCAAAGGGCGAGTCAATGCGGGCTCAAAACGCCCTGCGCTGGCGGGCGCGATGCCCAACGCATGCAGCGTTTGATTGAGTGGCTTCGGCGCCGCTATTTGCCTCGCACTGCTCGTCAGCTTTCCCGCCCGTGCAGATAGTACCGATGATGCGATAAACCTAGCCGTCGATGGACTTGTGGCAAGTGGTTACACCGTTGGCATTAACTTCAGTCCGGCTGAAGCACAAATCGTCAAGCAGGTGATACGGGACATTGTCGAGAATCACAAATCGATTCAAGACGCCTTGAAGGACGCGGTCCTGGCGGCGCTCATCCAGAATCCTGAAGCGCAAAGCGCGGCGCAATGCTTCGTCAGCGGAACGAGCGTCGCAAGTTGCGCGCTGCAGCAGTTGCCGCCCGCAGTGCAGGCTGCCATCAAACAGTGCGCCAATAACCCTTTTGATGCGGAAAAATGCGCTCGTGATGCATTAATCGAGCAATTGCCCCCACAGGCACAGCAAGCAGCCCAATGTCTTGCGAGCGGCGCGAAAGTTGAGGACTGCGCCAATCAGTATGTATCTGGCCAACTTGCGGATGCACTCAGCAGCCTGCAGCACGCTGCTTTGAATCAAGGTGATCGATACTTCCAAGCAGCCCCCACGGAGATACAAAATATCGTAAATCTCGTTGATGGCATTCAACAAGGTAATGTCGGGGAGATTCTGGCGAACGGTGGGGCGGCTGTTGCGAAAGTCGTAGTCAAGCAGATTGTAAATTCGCTATTGCCGCCCGGTGTGGCCGCTCTCGCGGGCCCTGTTATCGATAAGATTATTGAAGACCGTATAGATCTCGCGAGCGATCTCGTGCATGCGGCGAAAGAAGGCGATGCCGCCCAAGCGACCCAAATCGTTGTGGAGTTCTATCTGACCATAGAGGCGGAAGTACCATGCACGCTTCTGAACGAGGTCCCGGGATTGTCCGATCTCAAAGAGGCCACACGCGGAACGGTTGCCAAAATTATCGCGGCGTTTGGAAGTTCGGTAAAGGACGGCGTGCAATATGTGGAAAATCTGATCAAAGATCCCGAGAACATCTTGGACATACCGGGAGATCTAGTCGGCGATTTGGGCAAGCTCCAAAACTGGTGGTTAGGCAAGGACACAAATTGCAGTTCGCTCGCGGAATATTACGGCAAAAGATATGCTGCTTGTTTTACTGCGGCCGAATCGAAATCACTAACTAATCCGGCAGCTGAGGCTACCTTTGTCAATCAATTGGATCAGCAGTGTACTAGTTATTTCAATCAGTGCTTTGTTTCTGGCAAATCGGCGGAGATTTGCCACACCATGCGGGCCACGTTCGATCGGCAAGCCCAACAACTTGATCAAGGCGTGCGTGCTGCGGCGACGACGTATTCGCGCGACCTGCGCCACTATGTCGAGAATCGAGGAGGCTGCGGTGAGCATGCACCGGGGGAAATTTGTGCAGGTCCTATCGCCGCTTGCGACCCCGCCTTTTTGGATTGGGGGTATAAGGAATTTATCGGTCAGTGTGGTAGCGCCGTTGAAAAACAAGTCCCGCTCGGTGGGGTGTTGGATCACACGATCAACGGCCAAAACAGTGACCAAGTTTCGCTGACGACGAATTGCGTGCCAAGTCAACCGCGATTCGCCAATAATTATCTCGGCAATCAGGCGTGCAGCGCCGTCGTTTCACAAAGCGACTTCGATAAAATGGCGGCACAGGTATGCCGCCAGAATACAAGCTGGACAGGTCCCGATCCTGCAAATCCGATTATAAAAAAAGAATTCGACACGGGCCTTGTGCCCGTGGATACCCCGGCATCGCAGGTTTTGCGAGAGCCTCAAGGCGATGCGATCCCATCATTTGCCGTGTTGCCGAATACGCCGTTACCAGTTGGGCCGGACCCGGCCGCGCAGATCTTTAGAGGCGGAGGTGGGGGAGACGCGATTCGTCGTTTGGAAACTCGCCGAATACACCGACGCGAAACCCCACTACATTCGTGCCAGGAGGAGCACCATCTTCCTCGTTCGTCCAACCTACAACTACACCGTTTAGACCTGGGCCAACGGCTCCTCAGATCTTCAATGGTAACAGCGGCGGCGGCGGCATCTCTACGGTCCAGCCGGGCGGCATTTCAGTGCTGAAACAGAACGCACCCGGCGGAACCGCCGCCAGATTTGGTGTCTGCCCGCCCAACATGGCTCCTGATGGACATGGCGGATGCGAAGGCGGCGGCATCGATACGGCCCATTCGGGGGGCACTTCAGTGCCGAAACCAAACGCATCCGGCGGCGCGGCGTCCGCTCGTGGCGTCCTCTCGCCTGTCCAGCCGGGGGGGCACCTCAGTGCTGAGAGGCGGCCCGGCAGCGAGGTCACCGGTATTTAAACCAGGCAACACGGAAGCGGCCAATGCATTTCGAACGACTACACCGAACAGCAGCTTTGGTGTCTTGAAGCAAGGCTCTCCAACCGGCAACGCATTTCGCAATCCAAATTACACCCACCCGATCAAATAACAGGGCTTATCTGCCGTTTCCAGGGCGCGGCCAGGCGGCCGAAACCTCGTCCGGCTACACGTCACTGCAATGTCCGCTTCTGGCCCAAAGCGGACATTTAGATTTGCGCCGAGGGATGTCCGCTATTGGGAGTAAAGCGGACATCGAAATTTAAGAGCGTCACGTCCGCTTTTGACCCGAAGCGGACATTGCGGCAATCCGGCTCCCTTCCAGTGTGCTAGTTTGAGCCGATACGGTGCCCTGTCCTGAACCCTCGGGGGCGCAATGAGGCGGCGCGAGTTCATCACGCTAATCGGCGGCATCGCGGCGGTTTGGCCGGTTTCGACGGATGCACAGCAACTGGCGATGCCAGTGATCGGACTATTGCAAATTGGAGCACCGGGCTACGACCTCGCCGGATTCCGTGAGGGCCTAAAAGAAGCGGGCTATGTCGAAGGTCGCAACCTGGCAGTCGAGTTCCGCTGGGCCAATCGCGATCTAGACCGCCTGCCAGTGCTGGCCGCGGATTTGGTGCAGCACAAAGTTCGAGTGATTGCTGTCCTTGCTAGTGTTATGGCGGCGCGTGCAGCTAAGGCGACCACTAGCACAATCCCGATTGTCTTTGGTTTCGGTGCAGATCCAGTGGAATTGGGTCTGGTCGCTAGCCTCAATCGGCCAGGTGCCAATGTCACCGGGGTGACTTCCATGGCCAACGAGCTGGTCGGGAAACAAATTGGACTCGTGCACGAATTGCTCCCACGAGCAGGCAATATCGGCATGCTGACCAATTCAAGAAGTCCGATCCGTGACTTCCTTGTCAAAGATGCGCAGGCTGCCGCTGCGGCGGTTGGTCTGACCATAGACTTTCTGGAGGTTAGCAACGCGTCCGATATTGGTCCGGTTTTTGATCGTCTGGCTGACCAAAGATCTGTGCAGGCACTTTTGGTCGCTAATGACCCGCTCTTCATCACTGAGCGGGTTCAACTAGCCATCCTGGCGGCTCGCTATGCAGTACCCGTGATTTATCCGTTCCGTGAGCACGTCGAAGCGGGGGGCTTGATGAGCTATGGAGCCAATTTGTCTGACCGGGATCGTATGGTCGGGCAGTACGTTGGTCGCATTCTCAACGGGGAGAAACCGACTGACCTCCCGGTCCAGCAGTCAAGTAAATTTGAGCTGCTCATCAACCTCAAAACGACCAAAGCACTCGGACTCACAATACCGGCCGCACTGCTCGCCCGCGCCGACGAGGTAATCGAATAGTGTGCGCGATGTGTTCAATTTTGAACACTGCTTGGAGATCGCGACTTGATCGCGGCAGCCAGGCATTCAATCAGCGATGTATCGTCGAACGGTTTGCTCAAGATTCCAACCGCTCCGCCATCAATCGCACGATTGCGGCGGCTCTCATTCGGATAGGCTGTCATCAGGATTACCGGCGTGCGATGACCCTGCGACCGCAGCGCCTCCTGCAATTCAAGGCCGCTTAATCCAGGCATTCGCACGTCAGTGATCAGGCATGTTGTTTCCGTGATCGCACCGGACGCGAGGAAATGCTCCGCCGAACTGAAACTGACGGCTTTGTATCCTAAGGACTCGACAAGTGCCACTACGCCATACCGGGCCAGCGTGTCATTATCGATGATCGAGATCAGTTCGCCTCCAAACATCTCAAAGTCCGCAATGCTTAAAGTACGCCGCAACTAGAGCCGCGCGCGTTCCCGCTGTGCGGATGCCATGGCATCCACAACGCAAACCAAGATCAACTTTTTAGATTAGAAATGTGCCAGCCGATGGCACCAGCGCTGCCAGTTGATAGAAGCGGAGACCTCGGTGGGTCGCCGTTTTTTGGGCAGCTCTCAGGCAAGCTTGCGCCTGCCACTATTTCTGCATCTGTGGTACTGAAATCAAAGCACAAGGGGTGCGTGGAAAACTTAATTTGTGCTGGAACTCGCTGCTTTTGCTGCTGACCCATCGCAAGCTGCTGTCGAAGGCCATTGCCATCGACAACGACCTGCGCGGTACTGGTCATCAATCTCAAAGCGGCGAAAGCATTGGGCGTTAAAATTCCGGCCTCGCTGCTTGCCAGTGCCGACGACGTCATTGAATGAATGGGGGGAAATGTCTGCTAATGGCTCAAAGCAGACATCCTGATGGCGTGGGCGAATGTCCGCTTTTGGGGGTAAAGCGGACATCCCGCCGCATTATCACTATGTCCGCTTTTGACCCAAAGCGGACATAGGTTTTCCTTCGGCGACGTCGCGGTTAGTGTCGGGTGCGTCC